>CALMTA010000046.1 GCA_937872505.1 uncultured Neisseriaceae bacterium
AATTGATATTAGAGTAGAATTAAATCCTTTTACTGGTGGTTCATTCAACTATGAAGCCGCAACCGCAAATTTTGAAAATCATTTGGTTTTCGTTGCACAAGGTTTCTTGGTAAAAGGTTTAGCGCAATCAGTATCAAGGTTGGAAGCTGGAAAATCTGGTTTAGCTGGCTGCAGATAACTAAAACGACGAATCAAACAAAAACTCTTTCTTTATTGAAAGAGTTTTTTTATTTGGATATAAAAAAAAATATTATATTTGTATTCTTAAAATAAACATCTTAAAATATTATTATGTGCTGTATTAAACCACGTAAAAGAACAGAAACTGTTGCACTAAACATCTTAAATTCAGGTGCAAATAAATTTAATTTTGACGATCAACCAAATTTAAGGAATCGTAGAATTATTGCTGTTTGCGCTAGAACTTTTGAAGAAATTCCAAAAGATTTCAATGGACAAGATGTTTTGCCTACTAACATTTTAAAAAACATGTTTGTGACTTTTGTTGAAAATAACACAGAAGAAACTTTTTCAAAAATTCCATTTGCTGATTTATGTCCTGGAAATGTAGCTGCTGGTGTTGGTGGAAATAATGGATGCCAATTTGAATTTGATGCGGCATTTATTAATTTTCCAAAATCTTATATTTCTTTTTCAGATAGTACAGCATTGGCTGCAGCGTTGGCTGGTGGAAGTAAAAGCGTAATTTTTACATTCACTTATGAGCCTATCACAGAATCAGAATACAGGGAACAGAAAAGACAATCTGCAAACAAACCAATTTGTTAAAAAATGAGCCACTTTAGCAATCAAACTCAATTTTTACAATGGTTACAAACTAAAAAATTTGTGACTTATAAACTCATGGATCAATCCGGATCTATCCTAGAAAATGAATCTGGAATTGAACCTGAGTTAGTAGCTCCTAAAATAGAAAATTGTATTGATTTACTTGCACCTGGAATTTATAAATTTGAGGGAAAAATTAATACTCACAATGCTACGACTCCGTTTGTTGCTTCATTTTTTAAAGTAAATTCGTTTTTAAATTCAATAGATCAAAATATTTCTGGTGCTGGTACCAATACAGATATTGAAAAAATGTTTGAAGAAAGATTAAAAATTGAATTGGAAAAAAGAAAAAAAGATGATGAAATTGCAAATTTAAAAGCAAAAGTAAAGGAGTTGGAGCAAGAAGTTAAGGAAAATAAACCAGATAAATTTGAAGAAGCCATTGGTAAGATAGCACAATATTTCCCAAACATTATGAAAAATCCAAATCCAAATCCAAATCCAAATCCAAATAATTCAAATATTTCAGGTTCTGAGGATGAAGAAAAAATCGCTTCTTTACTTGAAAAATTAATGAAAAATATTGAATCTGCAGGATTTGATATTGAAAAAACTTTGGTTAAATTATCAAACCTAAATCCAGATCAACTCAAAATGTTTATTCCAATGATACCATGAAAAAAGGTGATAAAATATTTGTAGCTTTGTGGACTACCCCCATATACACAATTGAAAATGGAACATCTAGGAAAGTGATAGATGCCATAAAAGGACAATATTTAGGAAAATTTAAAGATATTGTAATGATTGGTGGTATTCCTTACATTTTATTGGACTATGATAAGATTAGACTTGTAAGATCTGATTCAATTTTTGTTCAAACAGAAAATTCAAATATAGTTCCAAATCCGCCAATTGAAACGCAAACTGATCAACAAAATGAAAAACCAAAATCTAATTATGGTATGAATTTGGCACTTTTAGGATTATTAGGACTTTTATTATTAAAATAATGGCAAAAAACGATATTAATTACAACATTTTAATAAACGCTGGCTTAGTCGTTGGAGGTTATTTTTTTGTTGCAAAGCCTATTCTAAACAAATTAGGCATAACGGATTCCACTATTGACAAAAATAAAAATAACGCTTTACAAACTAAAGACTGGCTAAAACGTGATTGGTACAAAAGCGCTCCTAACGGAACAAAACTAAAAACTGTAGATTGGTTATGGCTCAATCCTGCAGAAATGATTTATACGGCTAATGGTTATTATGGAGGGATAGTTGATAGTCCTGAACGTGTAAAATCTGCAATTTCATTACTAGATAATAAGTATCAAGTTAGCCAATTAGCAGACGTATTTTATTTACGTTATAAACATGATTTACTTACATATCTACAAAGTTTTTTGGATTCAAGTGAATTATCAGCAAATGTTTACGATCCTATAATTAGACTACCATAATGACAACTAAATTTGAATTTGAATTTGTTTCTGGTATTGGAATTACCGTTGCGTTGCCTTTTCTTTTCGAGTTGGCAAATAAAAATATTTTTCTTTTTCTTATTATTATTCTCATTATTGCCTTGTTATGGTACTATTGGAAATAATTATTTAAATCATGTATTATCAATGAAAACAGGATTTGAAATTTGGGCAAATAAAGTGTTTGTGTTCGAGGGTGGATTTTCTGACGATTCCAGAGATCCTGGAAATTGGAGCCATTATGATTTTAATGGTAAATATAATCCTACAAAAGTTTTAACTGGTACAAATAGAGGCATTACGTGGGAAACTTATTTTAATAATGCTGAAAAAGTATTTGGCAAAAGAAGTTCAAATCATTTTAAAAACTTAACAATTGGAGAGGCTAAACAATTAGCTTATAAATCATTCTGGGTTCCTTTGTATGGTGATCAAATTAATAATGATAGAATTGCTATCAATATTATTTATTCATTTTGGGGGGGTGGTGGTTATTCAATGGTTAGATTTACGCAAAATTGGTTAAATAAAAATGGAAAAAACGTTGCAATTGATTCAATTATTGGAAATGAAACTGTAAAAGCAATCAATTCATTAAGTGCTCAAAAACAAACAGAACTTGCGGATGCACAAGTAGAATACAGAACTTTACAGTTACATTCAGATCCTAATTATAAAATTTATCCTGGTTGGGACAAAGCACTAGAGTGGTTATGGTCTCTAAAATCATTAAAAACTAGTGGTGGTAATTTATTAGGAATTAGTATTTTTGCTTTAACTTTATATTTTTTAACAAAATGAACGGATTAATAGATGCCAGAACTGACATGTTGTTAGTTGTGGAAAACAAACAAGTGGAATCTAATTGTATATCCATTGGATTCAGAAATCAAGGAACTACCAACGTTATTATTAATGATTCTCTAGTTTTAGTTCCTGGTGATAAAACTTTTTCGATAAATCAAGATGAGGGGTATATTGATAGAACATTATACAACATCAAATTTGATGGTGCTGGTATAAAATCATTATTAATAGTTCGTGTAAATGTTAATTTAGAGTGTTAAAATGGCAGAAATTTTAGAAATG
>CALMTA010000047.1 GCA_937872505.1 uncultured Neisseriaceae bacterium
GGCAACGAAAAAGGCCGGTGGTAGTTCCAGAAATGGTCGCGATTCTAATCCTAAAATGTTAGGTGTTAAAGTATTTGGAGGCGAATTAGCGGGTGCGGGTAGTATAATAGTAAGACAGCGTGGAACAAAGTTTCACCCAGGAAAAAATGTTGGTATTGGAAAAGATCATACATTATATGCAAAGGAGACTGGTATTGTTCAGTTTTCAGTTGGCGGTGAATTTAACCGTAGTATAGTAAGTATTGTTCCTGCATAATTTATATTATGCTTAATAATAATTTTGGAACTTTATGCCCTGCTAATTTAAATAGTAGGGCTTTTTTTTAGGTATTTTTTATTATGAAGTTTATTGATGAAGCTAGAATTGAAGTTGTTGCAGGAGATGGTGGTAATGGCTCGGCATCATTTAGACGAGAAAAGTTTATTGAAAGAGGCGGTCCTGATGGAGGAGATGGGGGTAGAGGCGGCAGTATTATTTTGGTTGCAGACGAAAATATTAATACTCTAGTAGATTATAGATTTGTTAAAAAATATGTTGCTAAAAAAGGAGAGAATGGTAGAGGGGCTGATCGTTATGGGCATAGTGGTGAAGATATTTATTTAAGAGTCCCTGTTGGTACTGTAGTAATTGATTATGAATCAGGGGTAACGTTAATTGATATGGACTCACATAATCAAGAATATGTAGTAGCTAAAGGTGGCAAGGGTGGTTTGGGTAACTTACATTTTAAATCTTCAACTAATAGGGCACCGAGAAAAACTACACCAGGAGAAAAAGGCGAACATAAAACTTTAAAGTTAGAATTAAAAGTATTAGCAGATGTAGGACTATTAGGTTTACCAAATGCCGGAAAATCTACTTTTATTCGTGCAGTATCAGCAGCAAGACCAAGAGTAGCTGATTATCCCTTTACTACTTTACACCCTAATTTGGGTGTGGTTAGGGTAGATAATGCTAGAAGTTTTGTAATTGCAGATATTCCAGGGTTAATAGAAGGTGCTTCTGAAGGAGTTGGCTTAGGTTTTAAATTTTTACGTCATTTACAAAGAACAAAGGTATTACTACATTTAGTAGATATTTTTCCTATTGATGAATCCATTAATATAGTAACTAGTGCAGTGGCAATTACTCAAGAATTAAAAAAATATGATGAAGAGCTTTATAATAAGCCTAGATATTTAGTAATTAATAAGATTGATTTAATACCAGCTGAAGAACGTAATAAATATGTTAATAATTTTATTATTGAATTTAAAAAATATTCTACAAATACTGATTTTAGTAAAATTTTTGTGATTTCTGGTATAAATGGCGAAGGTTGTAAAGAACTATGCTATGATTTGATGAATTTATTAGAAAAATAAAAATACGGTATTATTAATTTAACCATTTTTATTATTAATGCTTGTATATAAAAGTGCTTTACTCATTCGTTTATCGGCAAAATCTTGAGTTAAACTATTTAATTCGCTACTTATGTTGTGAATTAATTCAGTTTTTATGGTTATTTCTAATTCAGAAAGTTTATTTTCAATTTTAGTTATTTCATTCTCTGATAATAAAGCACGGTCTTCATTTATGGCTTTTGAGATTACCTTTATTAAATTTTCTGCATTTATAAGAGATTCTGATAGTTGACGAATTAGTATATCATCTTTAGCATGAGTGATGGAAGATTGCAGTATATTAGATATTTGTTCATTATTTAAACCAAAACTTGGTTTTACTTCTATGGAGCTTATAACGCCAGTAGTAGTTTCTTGGGCGCTAACAGAGAGCAAACCATCAGCATCAATCTGAAAAGTAATACGGATTTTGGCAATACCCGCAGCTAATGGAGGGATACCATTAAGGGCAAATTTGGCAAGGCTACGGCAGTCTGAAACTCTTTCTCTTTCACCTTGAAGTACATGAATAGACATTGCAGTTTGTCCATCTTTATAAGTTGTAAAATCTTGTGCACGTGTTATAGGAATAGTTGAATTGCGAGGGATGATTTTTTCTACTAACCCTCCCATGGTTTCAATGCCTAAAGACAAAGGTGTCACGTCTAACAGCAACACGTCT
>CALMTA010000048.1 GCA_937872505.1 uncultured Neisseriaceae bacterium
AACTAAGTCGATAAGGTGGTTTAATTAATGTTGTATCTGTTAAATCAATTTCTTGTGCATAAGTAGAATAACTTAATCATCCTATAATAACCATTAGGATATTAGAAAAAAGCAACTTTTTCATTATAAGTACCTCCATAAAATACAAATAACTTTTCATCCTATGACAATTAAGTTAGTTAAGTTTAAAAACAGTGAATATAACACACTATTTATAATCTTTCTTTTAAAATAATTACACTTTATTGCTTTTAAATTAACTTAAAAGCAATTCATCATGATAACATAATTTCAATTTTAAAAAAGATATTTTTATATATGAATTTTGCTGATTTTATTTGATATCTTTGCCGCTCTAAAACCCTATAATGATGCCAGAGCCCCTAATGTTTAAATACTCTATATCCAGATAATACCATAACTAAATTTTGTTCATCTGCTACTTTAAAAATCTTTGCATCTTTAATCGAGCCCCCAGGCTGAATTATAGCTTTAACCCCATGTTTTGCTAATAAATCTATATTATCCCGAAAAGGAAAAAATGCATCTGAAGCACACACTGCTCCATTTATATCAAAACCAAACTCTAATGCTTTATTAATAGCAATATTGCTTGCATCTATCCTTGAAGTTTGCCCAGCTCCGATACCAATTGTAGCTTGCTCTTTTACTAAAACAATAGCATTAGATTTTACAAATTTAACTATATTCCAAGCAAATTCTAAATCATTAAGCATTGATTCCGTAGCTTTATTTTTAGTAACTGTTGTGAATGAAAGTCTATCTATATTTTTATTTTCAGGAGTTTGAACTAATAAACCACCACCAATACGTTTATATTCCAAAGAATTATAATTACTAACCAGTTTAATTTTCAATACTCTAATATTAGATTTTTTATTCAATATATTTAATGCTTCTTTACTATATGCTGGTGCAATTAATACTTCTACAAACTGTTGACTTATCTCTTTAGCCGCTATTTCATCTATTTCCGTATTAAAAGCAATAATTCCACCAAAGCTACTTTTTGGATTAGTTGCAAAAGCTTTCATGTAACTTGATACTGCATTAGTAGCTATTGCAGCTGCACATGGATTGGCGTGTTTTACTATTACACAAGCAGGTTTAGTAAATTGTTTAACACATTCCCATGCGGTATCGCTATCTACTAAATTATTATAGGATAATTCTTTTCCTTGAAGCTGCTCTACACCTGCTAATAACCCGTCAATATTTCCACTATCTCTATAGAATGCTGCCCTTTGATGTGCGTTTTCTCCATAACGTAATTCTTGTACTAATTTAGCTGGGATAGTCATTTCTTTAGCAAAAATAACTTCTTTAGAAATAATTTTAGCTAAATAATTATTTATTATACTATCATAATATGCTGTATGATTAAATGCCTTTTGAGCTAATTTTAGCCTTAATATATCGTTAATAGTATTAGATTCTATTACTTCTAAAATTAAATTATAATCATTATTATCTGTTATAACTAAAACTTCTTGATAATTTTTTGCAGCAGCTCTAATCATTGCAGGACCACCTATATCTATATTCTCAATTGCATCATTTAACTTACAATCAGGATTAGATATTGTTAATTCAAATGGATATAAATTGACACAAACTAAATCAATTTTGCTAATTTTATGTTCTTTTAGTTGTTCTTTATGTTGAATATTTTCAGCTTTAGCTAAAATTGCCCCATGCACTTTAGGATGTAGTGTTTTTACTCTTCCATCTAATATTTCTGGAAAATTAGTTATATCTGAAACTTCCGTAACTTTTATACCATGTGTTTTTAAATAGCTAGAAGTACCGCCAGTTGATAAAATTTCTACGCCTAAATCACTTAGTTTTTGAGCAAACTGAATAATACCATTTTTATCAGAAACACTAATTAATGCACGCTTAATATCTATCATTTTTTATCCTAAAATATAAGTCCCAAGATGCAATTATAACCCAAATAGATAAAAAAATTAGGATGCCTGCAATAAATGGCATCCTAATTTAATTTGTGGAATATGAATATTAATAAAATCTTTCTTACAATTTATTATTAAATTCCTTCGTTTGCAGAATTGTTTTTGGATGCTTTTGCATTTTTTTATATTGCCCATAAACAATTTGCAAATCTAAACGTGCTAGTGTGTTATAAGCTGTTGGCAAGGTACAGTCAATATCATAGTTATCCAAAAGTAATTTTTGAATATCACGCCCAGTTAATTTTCCAGAAGGCTTTGTTCTTTGAAACTCTAAAACTATTGATCTAAACTCATCTTCTTTGTCATGCGACAGTTGAACTTTACGACCACGTCCAGATTTATCTTTTAACCCTTCAATTCCAGCTTGATTAAATCGACTAATCCATCTATGTACCATCCTACTACTTTTATACACTAATTCAGCAGATTCTAAAACAGTTTTCCCCATTTGTAAATAAGATAATGCTAAATATCTTATCTTCAAGGCAGAGTTTTTCTCTTTTTTAGCTAATGCTGAAAAATCATACTTATCAAAATCACGCGGTAATGTTACTTTTCTCATATTAAATTTACACCTAACAAACATTATTTAAATTAACTTTTAAGATTCATAGGACGCATTTAATCATGCTTTAACTTATTTTGACTAGTGACATTTTTGTCACAAAGGTAATATCAATAACTTAAATAAAGACAAAAGGCTTAAATATTAAATAATTTCTTGTAAAATTTTATTTCTATAAAAAGCATTTTTTTATTTATGATATAATCGCCAACTCTTAATTAAGATGTGGCAACTATAATAAAGAAAGAATAGCAATGGACGGTATAGTAATATTAATTTCTGGACGTGGCTCTAATTTAAAAGCTATATATAACACAAATTTAAAAAATAAAATTAAGTGTGTGATTAGCAATAAAGTTGATGCATTAGGAATTGAATTTGCTAAAAATAATAGTTTAAATACTGAAATTATTGCCCACAACAGCTTTAAATCTAGAGAAGAATTTGAAAATCAATTAATGATTTCAATTGATAAATATTCACCTAAATTAATAGTACTTGCAGGCTTTATGCGTATATTGGGAAATAATTTTGTCAATAAATATAGGGGAAAAATAATTAATATACACCCTTCATTATTACCAGCATTTCCAGGTGCAAATGCACCACAATATACTGTTAATGCAAATGTGAAAGTTAGTGGAGCATCTGTACATTTTGTAACAGATAAAGTAGATTTTGGTCCTATCATAGCTCAAGGCGTGGTAAGAGTTGAAACAACAGACTCACCTAATGATTTAGCTAGTAGAATTCTTGAAATAGAACATATATTGTATCCTTTTGTAATTTCAAAGATATTATTAAATCAAATAAATATCCATAATGATAAAATAAATCTTAAAAAAGAAGCCGATGATGCAAAATTTTTAGGTAAATATTTTAGCAATATTTTTTATTAAACTAAATTAATAAACCTATTATTAAAGAAATGTTTAATACATTCTCCAATTTCATTTAACCATCGTTGTAATGAATTTTCACTTATCCAAGCTTTATGCGGAGTAATAATACAATTATCTATTTTTAACAATGGATTTAGAGGGTCTGCAGGTTCTTGTATCAAAACATCTAAAGCAGCACCTTTAATTTGCTTATTAACTAATGCATTATATAAATCCGTTTCATTGATTAAACTCCCTCGAGCCGTATTAATCAAAAAAACGTTAGTTTTCATAAGAGCTAATGTATCTTTATTAACTAAATACTTGGTTTCATTATTTAATGGGCAATGCAAACTAATAATATCACTCTCTTTAAATATAGTTTTTTTATCAACAAATTTAATAGGCAAATTAGTAGTATAATCATTTTTTCTACTTGAAACTATTATATTCATGCCAAGAGCAATAGCTATTTTAATTACCTGCTGAGCAATTCTACCAAAACCAAAAATCCCTAATGTTAAACCCGTTAATTCTAAATGCTTATCCCCTATGCCATACCATTTATTCTCTTTTTTTACTAAATAATTCGAATTGCCTACATGATTAGTTAATTCTAATAATAACGCTATGGTATGCTGTGCAACTATCAAAGTACTATAATCGGGAATATTGCTTACTTTTATT
>CALMTA010000049.1 GCA_937872505.1 uncultured Neisseriaceae bacterium
TCTAGATTAAAATCATCTTCCTCATATTCGTCAAAATTATTATCATCTTCAAAGTCATCATCATCATCTTCTTCTATATCAAAATCATCTTCAAAATCATCCTCAAAATAATTTTTTTTCTTTGAATCTAAAAGAGAATTCTCTTTTTCTTTATTGTCTAATTCCATATTTATTCCTATCTTAAAATTTTTTATTAGGTTGAAAACATTTTATATTTTTCTTGCTTAATATTAAGTTGTTTTAATGCAGTTTGAATTTTTAAAATATCCCTTTCTAATAGTTGTAGTTTATCAATTAATTTATTTTTTTCATTAATAATTATTTCAATTTGTTTTTCAAAAGATTCTAAATTGCGATCAATCTTAATAATATGATTTTGAGTTATATTTTGGTTGATCAGTTCTTTAAATGCATTTTTCTTATATTCTTCAAATTTTAATTTAGTTTGTTCTTCAATTTTATTTTTTTCTTTAATTTTCTTTACTAATTTATTTTTTTGCAAATTTAATTGTCTAAGTTCTATTTCTTTGCGCTGCTTACGCATATCATTTACTTGCTTTAATTTAATTAATTCATTTGCATGAACTTTCATAACTATTTACCAATCAGAATTATAATTAATTACTTTTCCGCTTTTTATATCTAAAGTAAAATTATTATTATTACTTAGTGCTAAAACTATATGTTCTAAATTTATGTTTTTTGAACAACATTTATCAAAAAAGATAATATCGCCACAGGCAATATTTTGAACATCTTTAATAGGAAGATAACTAACCCCAAATTCTAGGGGAAATCGAGTTTTTAAATCTAGCGGTAATATTTTAGAAAAATTTTCTTTGGCTTGAGGTTTAATATAATTAATTAATTGAAAAAATTTAGATAAAGAGCTACTATCTATAAATAATTCACCACCTAGTAGATTTTCATCATTAATGTTAACCACAGCAAATTCTTTATTGTTAATTTTAGCCATAGAATAATTTACTAAATTAATTGTAAGATTTGTTTTAAATGCTAAATAGCCACAGATAATTGTTGCAATTTGCTCAATATGAAAATCATCAAAATCTATTTTTTGTAAGTACTTTATGTTTAAACAATATTGGATTAAATTTTGTAATAAGTTTCTAGATAAATATATGGTAATTGCATTATTGTTTACATTTAGTTTAATAGCTAGACAAGATTGTGCTTCTTTAATAAAAGTGATATATTCATTAAGAGTAATATTATAAATTTGCCCTAAAAATTCTATTTTATGTTGAACCATACCTAACGGCAATATTTTAGGCAGTCTTAATTGTTTTTTGTAATTAGTAAGTAGTTGAGTAAATGTGTGTAATTTATTTTGGTTATTAGAACCAATATATAACGAATAATTAATTTTCTCAATTTCTAAATCAACTGGTTGTACATATTCTATTGAATTTAATGATACATCAGCTGATAAAGTAGAGAAGCTTAATGTTAATGAAGAAAACTCTTTACTTATTTTATTTAAAATTTTGTATCCTATAAATTGATAGGCAAAAGGCATATTTTTTGTAGATAAATTATTAAAAGCACAATGTTTTTTTAATTCATCTACTTTAATAACTAAATCATAGTTTTGATTAGTTAAGCCACAATTAATATTACAATGCAACAAAATTTAACTTTCTTAATAAAATTTATATATTTCCAATAGGACATTATTATAGTGTATGAATAAAATAAAAAATAGTGACACTTTTGTTACTAAGTTTTTATTTACTTAATTTAATCAATTGTTTTAGTTGAATGTCAAAGCTACTTTTTTCATGAATGCCTTGTTGTAAAAATTTTAAAATAATATAATTTTTAAGAATGGCTTCGTCTGCTAAACTATCTAACCCTTTTTGATATTCGCCAATTCTTATTAAAAATTCTAATTCTTCATATTTAGATAAAAGTAAACGAACTTTTCTTGCGGCTTTGATATGTTCTTCATCTATTAATCTATCAGCAATTCTACTTAAACTGGATAATATATTAATGGCAGGAAAATGGCCTTGGTCAGCTAATTTTTTTGATAAAATTATATGACCGTCAACAATTGATCTTATTTCATCTGCAATAGGGTCGTTTTGTGTATTTTCTCCTTCCATTAAAACTGTATAGAAGGCTGTTATTGACCCGTGTTCATTATTTCCTGCTCTTTCTAATAGTTTTGGAAAAGATTGAAATACAGAGGGAGGATATCCTCCACGAGCTATTGGTTCGCCGGCAGATATGCCAATTTCTCTTTGTGCTCTTGCAAATCTTGTAATTGAATCAACAAAAATGATTACATTTTTTCCTTGATCACGGAAATATTCAGCAATTGTATGAGCAGTATAGGCGCATTTTATTTGTTCAACAGGTGGTTTATCTGAAGTTGCATACACTAAAACACATTTTTTGCGCATTGATTCATTAAGCTCAAGATCGATAAATTCACGAACTTCCCGTCCACGTTCTCCGACCAAAGCAATAACAATAACATCTGCTTCAGTATTTCTTATAATCATACCAATTAAAACAGTTTTACCAATACCTGGACCTGCGAATATAGCTAAACGCTGTCCCTTTCCACAGGTTAAGAACATATCAATAGCAGTAATGCCAGTTAGTAGTTTTTCATTTACTAATGGGCGTTTTAATGGATCAGGAGCTGATTTTACAATTTGATAAGAAAATGAAGCTTGCTTTTCTTCATCTTCTGGTGAATCATTTGCTATTAGATTATCAATTATTTTGCCTAAGCCATCAACAACTTTTCCAATAAGAAAATCGCCAACTTGGATTTTGAAATGAGTGGCTGATTTTATGATTAGGGCGTTTTTAGATATATTATCTATGCTGCCAAATGGCAATAGTATAGCTTCATCATTGTTAATAGCAATAATTTCGGCAGTTAGCTGTAAATTGTTAGCTTTATCTATTAATTGGCACATATCACCAATTTTTGGATTTGGAACGCTAGCACGAATAGTAGTGCCGATAGCAGCAATTACTTTGCCAAAAATAGTTTTAGTTTGAGTATTCCTAAAATGATTTTTAAAATCATTTAGTTCTTTTTGTAACTTCTCATAGTGCGCATTCATAGCTGAATTTATAGTATCTAGAGTATTTTTTGCCATATTAATATTCTTTTTTAATTTGTGAAAAAATTAGCAAAATACTTTTTAGCAGTAAATAATACTGCATTTTCTAGGTGTTCTTTAGATACTTGGTTCCAAAAATCAATAATTTCAGGATCAGAATGAAAATCTTTTGTAAAACGAAATTTAAGACGTTCAAACATAGCTGAATTTTTAGTTTTATATATAGAGTTAAGAATTTCACTACTACTAAGTGAAATAAAGTTTTTATTATTTAATAGCGAAGTTTTTAATGAAGGTATGCTTATTTTAATTGAAGCATTATCTTTTAAAAAGATCTTTTTAAAAGATGGTAATTTAAAACTTTCTTGGATTAATAATCTTTTTTTTGAGTCAAGAGGTAAAGATTTATCATGGCTTATTAAAAATAAAATTGTTTGTTGTAGTAAGTGATTAAGTTGTTTTGTGGGTAAACTAATTAGTTTTAACCATATATCGTTTATTTCATGATAGAAACTATTTATAATATACGTATTAAATAGAAATTCAGTTTGTTTAACATTAAAGATATCATTTTCAGCTTTTATATCAGCATTTAACCAGCTAGGGTGAGCAATAATAGCGGTTAGGTGATTAAAATTATAAATTTGCTGGTATAATTTTAAATTTCGGTGTAGTTGTAGATTATTAATAAACATAAAAATTCTCAAAACTATAGTTAAATAAATGCCATTTGTGAATAAAGCATTAAAGTATATCTATAAATTTCACTAGATACCCAATCTATAGTCAGATATAAAGCTATTATAATAAAAACTAATTTAATTGCAAATGATAAGGTTTGATCTTGGATTTGTGTCAAAGCTTGAAACATACTAAATAATAGACCTACAATTGATGCAATAACAATAACAGGTAGAGATAAAACCAAAGATAAAATTAAGGCTTGTTTAGATATATATACCACATCGTAATGCATAAAGATCCCTTAAAGACATTAATTTAATAACTGCTTATTAGTACATGTAATAATCTTGACCAACCATCAATAGCAATAAATAATAATAATTTTATGGGTAGGGAAATTGTAACGGGTGACATCATCATCATCCCCATAGCCATTAAGATATTTGATACTATTATATCTATGATTACTGAGGGTAAATAAATTAAAAAGCCAATTTTAAAGGCTTTAGTTAATTCTGAAACCATAAAAGCCGGGATAAGAACTATAAAATTATCTTGAGTAACCCCACTCATCATATCTTTTGACCAAAACTTATTTAATGATTGATAAAAAAATATTCGTTCATTTCTATCAGAGTGCTTGATTAAAAATTGCTTTATAGGTTCACTGGATTTTTGAAAATCATCTATTATTACATTGTAAGTTAAAGGCTTACCACTTTTTAAATCATCTTGAATAGCTAAGAAAGAAGCATTATAAACAGGTCCCATAACATAAAAAGATAAAATTAAACTTAAACTATAAATAACAATATTAGGAGGTATTTGTTGAACCCCAAGGCTTTCACGAGTTAGAATACAAACCATAGCAATTTTAATAAATGATGTTGTTAATATAAAAACTATAGGCATTAAACTCATTATTGCCAGTAAAATAATTATTGCAATTGGATCTGATGTCATTAAATATTATCCGAACAAATAAAATTTCAAAGAAAAGATTATAACAATAGATGAACACTTAATAATAGTAACAGTTTTGTCACTACATGAACTTTAAAAATTTAATGTCATATGTTCAAATTCATATTTAATGCTGCTAAAAATGTATCAGGAATTAACATAGAATACCCCATTGCAATTGCTTTTTCAATTAAAGATTTTGTGCAAAAAGTAGGCACTTCAAACTTTACACATAAATGCTCGTCAATAATTTTGGCAATATTACTTCTTGATTGGCGAAAATAATTTGCAATTTCTAATTGTGAATAACCAGCTATTAGCATAAATAAAACAATTTCTTCTTTTTCAGTTAATAAAATTGTTTTAGAGAGAGTTGAAGATATAGAATTAATTTTATTATTAAAGTGATTTTCTATAATATCTCTACATGATAACAATTTCATTGGACGTGCTATTTCTTTTTTTCCTACTAAAGTTCCACAGGGGCTGATGATTGGTTCAACAGTGGATAAGTATAGGTTATTATCACCATTATTCATTTTATAAACATAATCAAAAGCTTTTTTTTCCGATTCTAAAAATTTTTTTTGAACAAGGAAATGTTCTTTTGAAATAATACAGCGAGGGTAATCAATACCCGGTTTTTTATTCCGGGCTTCTTCAATTGAATTAAATCCTATACTATTAGCATATTTTTTTGAAGTTAATATTAATTGTTCGTCCATATCGCTAATGTTAAAAATAATATTATCTTGATGAGCTATACTCCAATATAATGGGACTATTATTTCTTCTAAAAATTTTTTGTCGTTATATTTTTTCATTATTATTACTTCTTTATAAAAGTTATATTAAACAAAAATATATCAGCTATTTATTAAGTTGCTATATATGAACTCCTTTGGTATAAATGAGGCTAAACCTAGACTAATAGCTTTATCAATTAGGATTTTTGAAGCTGAGCCTGCTATATTAAATTTAGGGCATAAACCGTTAGATATAATTTTTGCTACTAGGCTTCGGGAAGAGCGAATATAATTAGCAATTTCTTTTTGATTATATCCTGTTATTAACATAAAAAGAACAACTTTTTCTTTTTCTGTTAATTTAGGTTTATGAATATCAGATAGTGCGGCTATGTTTATTTCAAATTTCTTAAAATGAATATAGGTGAGTTCTCTATGTGAAATAATTCGAAATGGCCGAAAATAATTTTTTATAGCTAAAATCTTATTATTATTGAAGAGTGGTTCGCAAGTTATAAGGTATAATTGTTCATTAATTGTCGATATGAAATCTATAGGTTTTTGAGGTTCTTTAATATTTTCATTCAAAATACTAGAAAATAGGGAGTTTTTATAAATAAATGGTAATTTGACTTCTTCCTTTTTATTTAATGTATTTAGTGGGGATTTAGTAAAGAATAGATTCCTATATTTTTGTGAAGACAAAATAATTTTGCCGCTCAAATCTTGTATGCAAAAAATCATATTTTGTTTTATTAAACCCATGAACGCAGGAACTATAAATTTTTTGATAAAGTTCTCATTTTGCTTATTCATATTTCTATCTTTCTATATACCACAGGTAGATTCATGGGAATTTGCAATAATCAATTCTAATACATTTTTAATACAAATATATAGTAACAATATTGTCACTTGTTTTTATTACAATAATATGTTAGCCTATTTATAATAAAATCAAAATAGTTTTATAAAATGTGAGAGTGACAAAATTGTCACTGTCTTTTATCTGATAAATTAATTTATAATCTGTCTTTTGTTGAAGGCCCTAAAAAATCCTTAGCGACATTTATGTATAATTGAAAATGTATGTGTTATTGAGGGTTGAGGATAAAAGTATTGAAAAGATGAGCTTATAAATTATGATAAATACTAATAAAATACTGAACTTTTTTGCTAAAAATGGTGAATTTTCAGTTGTAGTTTTAATTCTTTTTGTTTTATCCATGATGGTAATTCCATTACCGCATGAGTTATTAGATTTTATTATTGCTTTTAACATAGGCCTAACGGTAGTTGTATTAATGGTTGTTATTTATATGACTTCCCCTCTTCATTTAACTTCTTTTCCTACAATTTTATTAATGTTAGCCATGCTAAGAATTGGTATTACAGTATCAACTAGCAGATTAATATTATTAGATGGTTATGCTGGAAAAATTATTTCAACTTTTGGTGAATTTGTTGTTGGTGGTAATTTAATAGTTGGAGTTATTATTTTTGTCATAATAACAATTATTAATTTTATAGTAATTACTAAAGGTTCAGAACGTGTAGCTGAAGTAGCAGCTAGATTTTCATTAGATGCTATGCCAGGGAAGCAAATGTCTATAGATAGTGATTTAAGAGCTGGTAATATAGATATGACGCAGGCAAATATTAAACGTAAGGAGTTAGGATTAGAAAGTAAACTTTATGGAGCCATGGACGGAGCTATGAAGTTTGTAAAAGGAGATGCAATTGCAAGTATTATTGATATTTTAATCAATTTAGTAGGCGGATTGATTATAGGGATGGTACAACGGGATATGCCTTTTGGTGAAGCCATAAAAACTTATTCTATTTTAACTATTGGAGATGGATTAGTTCAACAAATTCCAGCATTAATAGTATCATTAACAGCAGGAATGATGATTACGCGTGTAAGCGATGAAGAAGATAAAAGTAAAGGTAATTTAGGGCAGGTATTATTACAGCAATTATTTAGTTATCCAAAAGCATTATTCGCTGCTGCTTTTTTACTCGGATTATTTGCTTTAGTTCCGGGTATGCCAAGCTCGGTATTTATAGGGTTATTTGCTACTCTTATATTTACGGGATTATTTATCAGTAGGAAAAATAAAGGATTGGGGAGTGATGGTCAAAACAGGAAAGATTTTATTGCAGAAGAAGAAAAAGATAAAGTAGAGGTTCAAGTTCCGAAATGGGA
>CALMTA010000050.1 GCA_937872505.1 uncultured Neisseriaceae bacterium
TAGCTCCTGGGTCTCCTTGCCTTCCTGACCCACCTCGTAACTGATTATCAATACGTCTTGATTCGTGACGCTCTGTTCCTACTATAAATAATCCACCAGCTTTTAGCACCTCCTGATTTTGAACCTTCCATTTAGACATTGTTTCAGTAACTTGTAGTTCTTTTTGATTTTCGCTTAATATTTCATTATTTTCAATTTTAGCTATTGATGGTTTAGGATTTCCTCCTAAAATAATATCAGTTCCCCTTCCTGCCATATTGGTAGCAACAGTGATTGCTCCAATACTACCTGCTTGCGCAATAATATCTGCTTCTCGTGCATGCTGTTTTGCATTTAATACTTCATGTTTTAATTTTTCTTTTGTTAATAAAGATGCTATAATTTCAGAATTTTCGACTGATGTAGTTCCAACTAATACAGGTTGCCCCTTAGCATGACATTGTTTAATTTCTTCAATAATTGCTCTATATTTATCTTCAAGATTCATATAAATTTTATCATTATAATCCGCTCGAATCATTGGCTTATTTGTTGGAATAACAACTGTTTCTAAACCATAAATCTGTTGAAATTCGTAAGCCTCAGTGTCAGCTGTTCCTGTCATTCCTGATAGTTTTTTATACATACGGAAATAATTTTGAAAGGTGATAGAAGCCATAGTTTGATTTTCTTTTTGGATTTCAACCATTTCTTTAGCTTCTACTGCTTGATGTAAGCCATCAGACCAACGTCGCCCACTCATAAGCCGACCTGTAAATTCATCAACAATAATAACTTCTTTATTTTGAACAACATAATGTTGGTCTTTGTGATAGACATAATGCGCTTTTAATGCAGATAATAAATGATGCATTAAACTAATATTGTGAACATGATATAAACTGTCTCCTACTTTTAATAATCCCATTTCTACTAAAATATTTTCTACTTTTTCATGACCTTTTTCTGATAAAACAACATTATGGCTTTTTTCATCTACCCAAAAATCACCAATTTCGCTTTTCTCTTCTATTTGCGGATTTAATAATTTAGGTACTTTATTTAACTTTATATATAATTCATCAGTTCCTTCAGCAGGCCCTGAAATAATTAAGGGAGTTCTAGCTTCATCAATTAAAATAGAATCAACCTCATCTACTATAGCAAAATCCATCTGTCTTTGAACTTTATCTTTTAAATCAAATACCATATTATCACGAAGATAATCAAAACCAAATTCATTATTAGTTCCATAGGTAACGTCACACATATATGCCGCTTGCTTTTCATGATGTGACATATCTGGTAAGTTAATACCTACACTTAAACCTAGAAAATTATATAGTTTACCTAACTCTAACGCATCACGCTTTGCTAAATAATCATTTACAGTTACAACATGAACCCCTTTACCACCTAATGCATTTAAATATACTGCAAGAGTAGCAACTAAAGTTTTTCCTTCCCCTGTTCGCATTTCTGCAATTTTTCCATCATTTAATACCATCCCGCCAATTAACTGTACATCAAAATGGCGCATATTTAAAATACGCTTACTAGCTTCTCTACATACCGCAAATACTTCAGGTAAAATATTAGCTGTTGTTTCTCCATTATTCAAGCGGTCTTTAAATTCCTGAGTTTTATTCTGCAATTCATTATTAGATAATTTAGAAATTTTAGCTTCCAGATTATTAATTTTAACTACAGTTTTACCATATTGCTTTAATAATCTATCATTTCTAGTACCAAATATTTTATATAATGCTTTTTTTATCATATCTGCTTTCTATTTAATTCTCATTATCAAAAAAATTAACAATATCTCTAGCTACTCCAATTGGATTCGAATGAATTAAAAAATGCCCACCTTTAGGATAAGCGATTAATTTACTATTAGGGAAATGCATAAACATAAATTCTAACGATTCCTCAGAAACAACTAAATCATTCCGTGCTCTCATTAATAATAAAGGATTATTAATTTTTTCTAAATCTTCAATACTCATTCCTGAAAATTTTTGCTTCTTTAGTAAATCTATAATGATAATTATCCATTTTTAGTGCATTAGATGTTATATAGTTTTTAGTTTTAGCGTATTCTTTTTCAGAAAAGAAAAATACATATAACCGTTCTTTAAATTCTTCTACTGAGTAATCATTACTAGTAATTAAAAACCGCAAAAACTCTAAGTTAACATACTTCATCTGCGGAACGGAGGCTAATAAAATTACCTTATTTATATTTTTACTATAATTTTTTATTA
>CALMTA010000051.1 GCA_937872505.1 uncultured Neisseriaceae bacterium
TTAGCTAATTTAGTAAATGAAGCTGCATTATTTGCTGCTCGAGAAAATAAAAGTTTAGTTGATATGCATGATTTTGAAGCAGCAAAAGATAAAATTGTTATGGGTGTAGAGCGAAAATCAATGGTAATGAAAGAAGAGGAAAGACGCAATACCGCTTATCATGAATCAGGGCATGCCATTATTGCAAAATTATTACCAGGGACAGACCCAGTTCATAAGGTAACTATTATTCCTCGTGGTAGAGCTTTAGGTGTGACAATGCAGCTTCCTGAGGATGATAGATATTCTTATACTAAAGATTATTTGATGAACCAAATAGCGATTTTATTTGGAGGTCGTTTAGCTGAAGAGTTATTTATGAAACAAATGACAACAGGAGCTAGTAACGATTTTGAGCGGGCTACAGATATTGCTCGAAAAATAGTAACACGTTTTGGAATGACAGAAGAAATGGGGCCTATTATTTATGGGGAAAATGATACAGAAGTGTTTTTAGGTAGAAGTGTTACTACACATAAGACTATTTCTGAAGCAACATTGCAAAAAATAGATGATACCATTCGTAAAATTTTAGATATGCAATATAATATGGCAAAATCTCTACTCAAAAAAAATGCGGCAAAAGTAGAAATGATGGCACAAATGCTTCTTGATAAAGAAACTATTGATACTAATGATATCGATAAAATTATGAAAACTGAAACAGTTGAAAAGCCTGATAAAGATGCGTAAATTTTTTGGTACTGATGGAATAAGAGGAAAAGTAGGAGAATTTCCTATTACTCCGGATTTTGCTCTAAAATTAGGTTATGCTGCAGGTAAGGTTTTAGCCGGTTTAAGTGATAATCCAGCAGTTATAATTGGTAAAGATACTAGATCATCAGGTTACTTATTTGAATCTAGTTTAGAGGCTGGGTTATCTTATGCTGGGGTAGATGTTTTTATGGCAGGGCCAATTCCCACACCAGCAGTAGCTTATCTAACCCGAGCGTTAAGGTTATCAGCAGGTATAGTAATTAGTGCATCACATAATCCATATTATGATAATGGCATTAAATTTTTTTCAAATTCGGGTAATAAATTACCTGATGAAATTGAAACCAAAATTGAAGAAGAATTACAAAAAGAAATGGTAATCGGTCCTAGATTAAGCAAAGTAGTGAGATTAGATGATGCACGTGGTCGGTATATTGAGTTTTGTAAAAGTACTTTTCCTAATGAATTAAATCTAAATAATTTAAAAATAGTTCTAGACTGTGCCAATGGAGCTACATACCAGGTAGCGCCTAGTATATTTCGAGAATTAGGAGCTCAGGTAATTAAAATTGGCTGTGAGCCAGATGGTATTAATATAAATAATAATTGTGGCTCTACTTATCCAAAAATTTTAATTAAAAAGGTTATCGAGCATAAAGCGGATTTAGGGATTGCTTTTGATGGTGATGGTGACCGTGTGCTTATGGTAGACAAAAATGGTTTAGAATACAATGGTGATAAATTAATTTATATAATTGTAAAGGCATATTTAGCAGCAAATAAAAAAATTGAAGGCGTAGTTGGAACAGTAATGTCAAATTTAGGCTTAGAACTTGCTTTAAAACGCTTAAATATAAACTTTATAAGAGCAAAAGTTGGTGATAGATACGTATTAGAGGAATTAATAAAACATGATTGGATTTTAGGTGCAGAAGCTTCCGGTCATATTTTATGTTTAGATAAGCATTCAACTGGTGATGGTATTATTTCAGCATTGCAAGTATTAGCATCAATAGTTAAAATGGGCAAATCATTAAAGGATCTTATAGATTGGGAAGATTATCCTCAAGTTTTACAGAATATTAAACTAAATAATGAGCCAGATAAACTGCTTAATGAAATTCAAAGTACTATAAATCTAGCTGAAAGTAATTTGGGTAATAGGGGGAGAGTAGTAGTTCGAAAAAGTGGGACAGAGCAATTAATTCGTGTTATGGTTGAAGCAGAAACCTATGAGTTAGCTAATAAATGGGTTGATGAAATAGTGACTAAAATTAAAAGTATAAATTAATATTATTTAATTACGGTTTTAAACTTAATATTTAATAAGCAAAATAATGTGGAAATATTACAGTATTTAATAGATTTTTTTACCAATTACGGTTATTTTGCCGTTTTTTTTGTTTTAATTGCTTGTGGGTTTGGTTTGCCAATTCCTGAAGATATTGCTTTAGTTGCTGGTGGGGTTATATGCGCCTTATCAGAAAGTACTCCTCATAAATTGGATCCGCATATTATGGTTTTGGTATCATTATGTGGGGTTCTTCTAGGGGATGGGGTAATGTTTTTTTTAGGAAGAATATTAGGCGTAAAAGTTACTAGGCTTCCTGGATTAAAGCGGATTATAACAATTGAGACGTATGCAAAAATTCAAGAAAAAGCGCGTAAATATGGAAATAAAGTATTATTTATAGCTAGATTTTTGCCAGGTCTTAGGGCACCAA
>CALMTA010000052.1 GCA_937872505.1 uncultured Neisseriaceae bacterium
AAAATAGTATTAGCTTGATAGCTAATATGTTATATAGTTATTAGGCTATATATAAGAGCCACAACTTTTTACAGTTGCAGCTCTTTTTTCTAGGAAATTTAATTATAAAGTGATGGTTTTCAACGCTTCTTTTGCCTCTTTTTCTGCTTTTTTTTCAGCAGCTGTCAAAGTTACAGTTTTAGTTGTCTTAGTTGTCTCAACGGTTTCCGCATTAGCAAGAGTTTCTCTTAGCTTGGCTTCAGTTTCGTTAAGTTGAGCAAATAGTTCCTCTAAAGGTGACATTTTTGACTCGTCCGTTTTGGGTGCAGTTTGTGTTTCAGTTATCGGTTTAGTTTTTGTTTCAGGCAAGACAAGCTCACCTGTTGCAACAAAAAACCTTGTAATCTGATTTTCTCTGCGGGTTACGTCACGTAAGACAAGTGACATTTTTTCGACACTATCAATTTTCACTTCTTCGTCCTTAACAATAAAGGTGCTACCAACTCCTGCAGAACGAAATGCTTCAATGGTAATAGGAGACATTTCATAGGCAAGTTTGGGATATATCCCGTGCTCTTGTCGAGCTTCCACAAACAACTTTATTTCGTCTTTGTTGAAATTGTGGATTGATAAAGTAAACAGTCTGGGATTTTTGTGCACAACTTTTCCAACAGGTAAAAATGCTCCGCTGAAAGACAAATTGTCGGCTGATGGTCGTACCCTACGCACTGAAATTTTATTTCCTGAATAGTTTAAGCAATCTGCTGCGGAAGCACCTACATGCATACCGATTTTTAGCTCTGCTTTTTCGAATTTACCGTTTTCACCGTCCCAAATACTGTACTCAAACAGTTCGGCTGCTTTCTCTACGTCCTCAACTGAGGAGAGAAAAAAGATAATCCCCAAAAACAAATTACTAAGAAAGTCTGACTTAGGTTTTGAGGTGCCTATCACCTTTTTGTTTAAATTTTTCATTGTAAATAAAGTTTAGAAATAAAAAATAAAGTTATGAATAGAAAAAAAAAATCAAGCTCAACATTTATGCAACAATAGAACCTTGGTCCAAAATTGTCGCAATAACCTCTATAGAACACGCAACTCTTCTCTTAGAAAAACAGTAATTTTTTGTACTCAAAAAATACCTTATTTCTTAAAGAATAGTCGCAGTCCATTGTCGTTTAAAAAAACTACCCTACAATTAAGTAAGGTAGTTTTCTTGTAATGTGTCTATTGACTAAAACGGTACGTCTTCTCCATTGCCGTCTGCAGCAACGTCGTTGAGGACTTTTGAATCTGCTTCATCTGCTTCATCTGCTGTATCAGTTGCAGGTTTATCTGCTGTATCAGTTGCAGGTTCGTCTTCATTACCGAAGTCTTCATCGTCGTCATCGTCTTCATTGCTGTCATTGTCATCTTCAGGGTCGTCATACCTCGGAGTGCTCGCCATGATAGATTTGTCTTCTTGCACTGATGCAAGTTTAGAGATGTAAAGCTCTTCGGCTTTAAGATTTAAAAGCTCTGCGATTCTTTCGGTCATTTCTACGGGCAATTTTTGCAGGTCGGTATCGCCCTTACGGGTTTTTTCCAACTGGATAATTGCAAATGCGTAATCGGGGTAAGTCTCCTTGACGGCAATTCTCGGCTGGATATACGCCGTTATGGCTTCTGCTTGCTTCTCGTTCAATAGTCTAGACAATTGACGTGGATTTTTTACTGGCTTCTTAATAATTCCTGCATCTACAAGGCTTTTTACTGCCAAGTTGAATAAATCAACGCAGTAAGAGTCTTGCAGAGACACTGCGAACTTGCCTATGTTTCGTTCGTTTCCCTTGGTAATTTTTGAACTTCTTATAGTCCCCTTTTGGGGGAAGTTCAAAGAAAATCCTTTTTTCAGTGAAGCCAAAATGCTTCTGTTTTTGTTTTCCTGTGCCATAATTTTTATTTTTTTTTTGGCGTGATGGAATGTGGTTTGATTGCTTCATGATATCCTTGCTTAATAATCCATTTTCCAAATTTGAAAAGTCAAATTCGGTTTTGGATTTTCCAAGGCGGGATACCAATCCGCAAAAAAAAGTTTAGTATGTATTTTTCAGAGAAGGTCTAACAATACACAAATTTTTAATTTTTGACTATAAAAAAATTATTGTTGTCTAACAATACAACAATTTATTAAATATTTTAAACTAACTTGCATCAAAGCCCGTTTAAATACATATCTTCAACTTTTTTTAAAATTATACCGTTTCAGTGGGGATTAGTTTGAGTGGGGACTAGTTGGTGTAAAATATAAATTTTAATTAGAACTAATTGGAGATAACTTTGCATAAAATATATTTATGGATTTAAAACATAGAAAAGAAAAATTTAAATATAAGTTAACAAGGTATGTTGACATTAAAGATGTTAGCTATAAAAAGGCAGAACTTTATAAAAAAATAGCAAAAGATAAAAACATTAGAAATTCAAGCAATAAAGTTGATTGGAGATTAGTACATGATGTTATATTATTTTATGAAAAGTTTATAGTATCTTATTGTGAAAAAGTACATACTGATAAATTATTAATGACACCTTTTGGAACATTTAGACCTAGTTTTAAGAAAATGGAAACTTTAGCATCTATATTAAGTGAAAGACATTTAAATGCTGCTAATAAATATGTTGATTGGTATAATATGATTTATGATAATATGTTGAATAATAAAGGTATAAAGTTTATAAGAAGAGTTCCTTTAGAGTGTTATACACAAGAAGATGTTAAACATTCTTTTTTTCAACCAAGAAGAAAAAGTAGTGTTAAGTTACCTAAAGAACCAACACCTGATTTTTTAAACAAAGTAGTAATAGTTGTTACTCCTGAATATTTGTCAAAAGAAGGAATTGTATTGAAGCAAACTGCTACTTATGTTTTAGTATTATTATTTGAAACTAACAAAAAGATTTATTTAGACCCAAAATATATAAGATTAAAATAAACAACACAATGTTCAAATTAGAAGAAATAAAAATACCCAATCACACGGTAATTGTTAAGTTGAAGACTAAAGAAGATGTAAGTGAAGAAAATGGATTGTATGTTATTAGTAATATGATACAACTTAGAGTTCCTAATACTGATCAAATTATACACGTACCTGACCCTAATATATTTATACCTTTTGGTGAAATTGTTAAAACAGGAAATGAGTCGAATTTGAAAGTAGGGGATAAAGTTTTTGTTGCTGATGAAGTAGCAACTGTTAAAATTAATATTGATGAAGCTAATCCTTATCCTCATGTTATGCAATATGGATTTTGGGCTGACCCTCAAAAGAAGTATAAAGTACAGACTGATTTAGTGCATATACCTGAAACTTTGATAAGCGCATGGGTATAAATTAATAAAAATTAATGGAAGAATTAATTAAACTTTTGTATGAAAGTAAGTTTATCACTAAAGATGATTTAGAGCAATTTGGCAAAACTTGTCAATTATTAATACTTACAACTATAGTGGAAAACTCTTCTAATATAGAAGAAAAGATTAAAGAAAAAATTTATTTATTAAAACAAGAATTAATTATTGATGATAACAAATTGAGTATAATAATGAATAATAGAAGTTTAAATTAAAATGTCTTATAAACAACACAATAAAATATATTTTAATAAAGAATCGTTGAGTAAAATTAATGAAGGTTTAGCACTTTCATACAATGCTGTTAGTGGTACTTTAGGTGCCAGAGGTAGAAATGTAACTATACATCACTACAATCATAATCAATATGAGCAAAAATATGCTATTCAAAATACCAAAGATGGAGTTACTGTTATAAAATCTATTTATTCACTTAATCCTGAACTGAATGTAGGAATAGATTTATTGAAACAATGTTGTGAAAAAACAGTTAAAGAGGCGGGAGATGCCACTACAACTACAGCCATATTAGCTTATAATTTATTTAATAGTGTATATAATCTTTTACAAAAAGATAATAATGTTAATATTTATCAGTTGAAAGAAGGTATAGAAGCTGCACTGAAAGATATTATTAAATTCCTTGATAAAAATAAAGTTAATATAAAAGATCAAAAAGAGTTATATAATATAGCTATGATTTCTTCTAATAATAATGTTGAAATTTCTCAATTAATTTCTGATATGCTTTGGAAATATGGCAAGGATTGTAATGTTAATATTAAGAAATCTATGATGGATAGAATGTATGTTGAAGAAAATAAAGGAATAATAATTGAGCGAGGTTATTTAACTCCAGCATTATTAGATAAAAATAGTGATAGATTAAAAGAATTGACAAATTGTAATATATTTTTAACAGACGAAGAAATTACTAATGTAAATCAGATAAAAGATATATTGGAATATTCTATTAATAATAAGAATAGTTTATTAATAGTTGCCAAAGATTTTAAAGGAGATGTATTATCTACTATAATGATTAATAAAGAAAAAGGAAATTTACTTAATATTATGTTAGTTAAAGCTCCAGATTTTGATTATAGATGTTATGAGAAATTAAAAGATATTAGTACTGCTTTAAACTGTAAAGTTATAAGTAAGTATGATGGGTCTTCATTGACATCTTTAAACAAAGATTTATCTACAGTAAATATAAATATTACTAAGAATGAAAAACTTAGTAAATTATTAGGTTATAGTGACAAAGTTGTAGTTAATATTGAAAAAACAATAATAGAGCTTAATAACAATAATGAAGAAGTTATTAATAATAATATTAGTGATAGAATTGTTGAATTAGAAAATGAGATTATTAAAGAAGAACAAATAAATACTGATAACAGAGATTGGGTTATAAGCGGTATTAAAAAAAGAATAGCTAATTTGAAAGGGGCTATTACAACTATATATATTAATGGTAATAGTGAATTGGAAATAAGTGAGAAGATAGATAGAGTAGATGATTGTATTAATAGTGTAAAATGTGCTTTGGAAGAAGGATATGTTATTGGTGGAGGAATGATATTAGTTTATGCAAGCAATAATTTAGAGAAGAAGTTTGGTAATTATTCGGCAGACTTTGTTAAAGGATATAATATAATGAAAGAAGTTATTAAATCGCCTGCTATTAAAATTATAGAAAATGCAGTTGGATTAAAAGAGATGAATTATTATAATGCATTCTTTGATAAAATATTACAAATAAATGAATCGTCACAAGGAGGAAGACCTCTTGATACTTTAGATTATTTATATGGTTGTAATGTTTTAAAAATGGATATAGAAAATTTTATGGTATCAGGAATAATAGATTCTGTTAAAGTTGTTAAGACAGCATTAATAAATGCTACTTCTTTAGCTTCTACTTTAATAACTACTAATTGTTTAATAATTAATTCTTTTATACCAGAATGATAATAAATATTAAAGGAAATATTATTAATACAGAAGGTATTGATACTGTTACTGATACAAACAAAGATTGTAATTCTGCATATGATACTGTAAAAAAAGAAATGGTAGAAAATTGTGTATATTTTTTTCAGATATTATTTATTAGCGGAGTTTTCATAGAGATTAGTGACGATAATGAAGTTAAAATAAAAGAATATTATAATAAACTTGTAAAGGCATTAAGTTGATTTGGAAAAATATTAATTTTTTAAAGTTAAACTATTTAACAATAGTAAAAGGATGGTATTATAAGTTAATTAAGAAAAACTTAAATATTATATCTTATAATATATTACAACAAGCAATTGTTAGAAAATCATTTTGTGATAATTGTCCTTTAAATACTAATGGTTGGTGTGATTCTTCAAAAGAAGCAGAAGATATACACGGAGAAATTGTTGTTGGTTGTGGATGTGAATTAGAAGCTAAACAATTAACACCAGAGAGCTTTTGTCCTAGATTACTTTGGACGGAAATGCTTAGTGAGCAAGATTGGAATAATTATATTATTAAAGTTAATAATTATTATATAACAAACTACAAAGAAAATTATGTAACAAATGAAGAAGATATAAATTTAATTAATATTTTATTAAATGGAACAGAGAATAACGACAAACAGCTTAGTTAAACCTAAGTTAAAAGCAGATAATACAGAACATGATTTTGGTAATATAACACCAGGAGTTCATACTCATAATTTTTTATTAACTAATGTTTCAGATAAAGATATAGTAATATTGTTAGCTAAAGCTTCGTGTGGATGTACAAGTCCTACATATGAACAAGGCAAAGTTATAAAACCAGAAGAAAGCACTGTTATAACTGCAAGATATAACACAGATTCTCCTAGTGTGCAAAACGGTGTTTTTAATAAATCAGTTACTGTTAAATATAATTATCATGTAATAGATAGTAATAAATCCTTGACACCAAGTCAAAAGCATTTAACAGAACAGGCTATAATTTTACATTTTAAAGGAAAAATAAATAGAAGTTAATAATGCCTAAATCCATAATAAGTAATTTTAATACTAATATAAATTTTTGGGAAGCAAATCCGCAAATGAAAATTATCTTTAATGAATTTTATGAACAAGATTCATCTAAAGATAAATTAGATAGTAGTAAAATAATGTGGGGAATAGCTTTATTAGTAGACCCTAACGAAAGTAATTCTTTTAGGCACATATCTTATGTGGAGCGATTAGATGAAATTAAAACAGGTTATTTTAAAGATAAAAAATTTCCTTGGGTTGAATATTATAATATAATAGAGATTTATAAAAACCATGTATTAACAAAGCCTGAACTTACTTTACATGTTATGGAAAGAAAGTTAGAAGAAAGAATTAAGTTACTTAATGACACCCCACTAACATTGGAAAATGTAGAGTTGATAGATAAAGTTCAATTAAATCTTACTAAAATAGAAAAAGAATTAAAAGAATTGCGCAAAATGGTCAAAGATGAAGATTCTAATGTTAAAGCAAAAGGAGATAAAAAGTTAGGTATGTTAGACAGTGGTCAATTTTAATATATGCACGAAATAATAAATATACTAAGAGCAGATAAATCTTATAATCCTTCTGATTATAGATTTGAAAATCCAAATTATCATCCTGACACTATAGCTTATAAACAATGGTGGAAAGAAGAAATTAAAAGATGTGTAGAAGGTTACTGGCATGAAGGCAGATATACTCCTCCTCAATTATATACTTATATAAATGATGGAGTTATAGAGCGACTTGATGATAGTAACGTAACTTCACAAAAAACTACTCAACCTCTCTTAAGAGATATTGAGTGGTTATTTTTTTATAATTGGTTTATATGTCGAAAATTTAGTGGTTTTGAATTAGATGAAAAATATACTTGTAATAAGTTAATATTAGATCCTAAGTTTAAGAGGGAACGAGCATCAAAGTATGTATTAAAAAGTAATGGTCAATATAAAGAATATAGAGACCCTCGTGAATATTTATATAATAAACATAAAGATAATTTAGGATTACCGTTATATGAAAATAATGCGTCTAACTTAATATTGTTGACAGCAAGGGGTTGTGGTAAATTACTTGAGCCTGATGCTAAAATAAGAAAAAAAAGTGGTTGGATTACAATGAGGGAAGTTGCAGTAGGAGATAAAGTTTATTCAAGCGATGGAACATTATGTAATGTAATAGCTAAAACTCCTTTGCAAGTAAATGTTAAAATGTATGAAATTACATTAAGAAATAATAAAAAAATTAGAGCTTGCAAAGATCATTTATGGAAAGTTTATAATCATTATAAAAGAAAAACTGAAATATTAAGTACTGAATATTTATATAAAAATTATAAATACATTCAAAAAAATGTATATTATAATAATAAAGAAAACAAAGAAGATTCAAAATATAGTATTGAAGTTAATAAGCCATTAAGACAAGAAACTCCTTATGATATAAAACTTCATCCATATATTATAGGAGTAATAATGGCATGTAATTGTAGAGTACATCATTATTTGGAAATTAATGGTTTAAAAGATTTAAATGTAGTTGATAAAATAAATGAATTATTACCTAAAGAATATGAGTTAGCAACTTATAAAGAAGATTATTCATATATTTTTAAACCTAAAAAAAGAAGTAATAAAAGGTTTTATTCAGATTATCCAGAAGCTTTGAGAACAGCTAAAGATAAAAGAATATCAGAAAAGTATTTGTATAATAAAGAAGAAGTTAGGCTGGAAGTTTTAAAAGGAATGGTAGATGTTTTAGGGAGATATCATAAAAATAAAACATATACTCGAATATTTGAAAGTCATAAAAAAGATATGATTGAAGAATTAGCAGGTTCTTTAGGAATTAATTATAAAACTTTTTTGAAAAAATATCCAATAGATATTAATACATATAAAGGAACTAAATCAGAAGTTCTTATAACTAATTTATATACAGGTATAAATTTATTTACAGTAAGCAAATATCAAAAAGATGTAACTAAAAAAAAGTTAAAAGCTCATAACAAAGGCTTATATAGTTTTATAGAAAACATAAAACCCGCAGGCAAAAGTGAAGGATATTGTATAAGCGTAGATAGCGAAGATAATACTTATATAACTAATGACTATATAGTAACTCATAATAGTTATTGGGGAATGGCAGCATCTATACATGAATTTATTTTTAATAGTAATATAACTTATGAGCAATTAATAACAGAGATAAAAAGCAAAAGTAAAACTAAAGTAAATTGTATATTGACTTGTGAATTAGAAGATAAAGCTATAGACTTAATCAATAAGGTTAAAACTTGGTACGAAAATATGCCAGGTTCTTATGGAGAAGATGATGATTATGTTCCTAGCCCTTTATACAGAGCTTACACAGGTAGTTGGGCTAATAAAATAACTCAGCAAGTAGAAAAATATTATTATACAAGAGATGGAACTAAAGCTAAAAGATTTGACGGTAGTGGTTCTACTTTGGGAGTTGTAACATTTAATAAAGATCCTTATAAAACAGCGGGTAAACGTAATAGTGTAACTGTAGTTGAAGAAATAGGTCTATGTACTAATTTGCTAACGTTTTGGAATGCAAATAAAGACGTTCAACGGATAGGTAAAACTAAGTTCGGATCTACTTTAGGTATTGGTTGTGTTTGCGCTGGAACTAAAGTATGGACAAGTAAAGGAAAATTAACTAATATAGAAGATTTAAAACAAGAAGATGGTATATTAGGATATGATGGACATAGTTCAGTTACACAAAAAATTAATTGGTTAAAACCCATTGCACTTAAGAATTGTTATAAAATAACAACTGAAGGTAACAATACTATAGAATGTTCCGAAGATCATCCTTTTATATTTACTAATAGTAAATTAAGAACTCAATATGGTCAAATAAAAAATATTTATAAAACTTCTTATAAAGAATGCAAAGATCTTAAAATAAAAGATTATATATTAGTAGCCGATACTGTTGGATTTTTTGGTAATACTGAAATAGAACATTCTTATTTATATGGATTAATGTTAGGAGACGGATATTTTAAAAGATCTAATGTGTCTATAGATGACAATAACATACATGAATTTATTACAAATAATTATAAAACTACAGTCAGAAAATCTTTTGTCACTAAAGCTAATATTATTTATTATGATTTATATATTAAAGAAATGCGTAGTGTTTTTAAGAAAGAAGGTTTTTTAGATATGATTAAAGACAAAAAGAAATTACCTTCTAATATTGATACATATAATAAAAATTCTTTATCTCTTATTTTAGCTGGTATTTTTGATTCTGATGGAAATGTATATGAAAATAAGAAAAAAGGAACGAGAATTGTATTAACAAATATATCTTATAATCTATTGACAGATGTTAAACATCAACTTTTAAAATTTGGAATACATTCTTCTGTATATAAAGAAAAAAGAAATACTACTCCACAGAAAGAATATATTGGACAAAGAGATCATATATTTAGATTATATATATCAAAAGATATAGATGTAAAAAGATTTATAGAAAACATACCCATAAAACATTCTAAAAAAATAAATACTTTAAATAATTTTATTAAAGGTAATAGAGATTTTGGTACAGGTAATTGTTACTTTTTACATACACAAGTATGCGAAGATGAAAAGTTTTTAGAAGATGGGATGATACTTAATGGATATAGACTACAAACTATAAAAAATATTGAATATATTGATGAAAAAGAAGTATATAATTTAAATGTTGAAGGTTTCCATAACTATTTAGCTAATGGATTTATTACTGGTAATACGGGAGGCGATATGGAAAAAGTTTTAAGTGCTAAAAGATTATTTGAAAATCCTAATATTTATGATTGTTTAGAGTTTGAAGATACATTTGAAAATAGCGGTAAAAAAATAGGATTATTTATACCTGCTTATTTAGGTAATAATGATTTTAAAAATAAAAACGGATTAACTGATATAGAAGAAGGATTTGCATATCACGAAGCTGAAAGAAAAAGATTACTATTGAATTATGCTAATAGTAGAGATATAGACGATGAAATAATGAATAGACCTTTATATCCTAGCGAAATGTTTTTAAGTAAAAAAGGTAATATATTTCCTACTACAGAATTAAAACATTGTTTATTTGAATTAATAAAAGATGAGAAAAGGTTACAGGCAGGAAATAAAGGAATGTTAGTTAGATGCTCTGATTGTAAAAATGGAGTTAAATTTGAAAATGATATAGAAGGTAAATATGCCTATATTGATAGTTATCCTATTCCTAAAGAATATAAGAAAGATGAAAGATATTTAAGAAGTTGTATAAGAATATGGGAGCATCCAGCTGAAAATGCACCTAAAGGACTATACAAAATAGGATACGATACGGTACATTATGATCATGTAGAAAATCCAGAATCATTAATAAGTATTTTAGTTTATAAAGGAAATACACGATTTTTGTCAGATAATGAAGGTGAGGAGTATTATGACATGATAGTTGCAGAGTATACAGGAAGATATGATTTGTTAGATAAAAACAATGAAATAGTAGAAATGTTAAGTAGATATTATAATAACGCAGAAATAATGATGGAGGTAAATATAGCTATTAATATAGAATATTTTAAAAGAAGAGGGCTTATACATTTATTGTCAAATCAGCCAAGTGAGTTATTAGATAAACATATAAAAAATAGAAGTCAAAATTCTATTGTTGGTTATATAAAATCTCCTGAACTTGTACCTTTTTTAGAACAATCAGTTAAAGAATGGTTGCAAAAAGAAAGAGGAATGACTGTTGAAGGTAAAATAATTAAAACTATGAATATGATAAATTCTAAACCATTATTGGAAGAATTAATAGCATATAATAGAGATGATAACTTTGACAGAATTAATGCCTTATTTGGTATTATACTATCTTACAAACAAGATAATTTAGATATAGAAGATAATATTTATAACAGTGAAAATATGTTTATGAAATCAATAAAAAACAAATTAGATTACATTAAAAAAGGTAGTAATAAAGTTAGATATGAATATTAATCATAGATTATCATATAAAGAAAAAATAGCTGACGATAATGCTTATGGCAAAAAAGTCTTAGACTGGGTTGCAAATCAATCTATGAATTATAATTATATTAATACTAAAATGATAGTAAACTATAATTTATATAGTGGTAAGAATAACGTTAATGATATGAAAAAATATATCAGTACTGAGATAGATGAAGAAATGTTAGACAAAGTGCAACATTATGATATTGCAATTTCAAAGATAAGAACTATTATAGGTGAAATGTTAGCAAGAAATATAAACTATCAAGTTGTCTGTACTAATAAAGATGCTTCTGATAAAAGAACAGCTAAGATGGATGAAATGTTAAATAACCATGTAGCTGATTTAGTAGCTAAATTAAAAGAAGGCTATACACCAAAACAAATAGAAGATTATAATTCTAAGAAATTAAAAAGCATAAGTAAATTTTTTAAAAGTGAGTTTAAACTAAAAAGTGAAATAGAAGCTAATAATATATTAAAATATCATAGTCATAAACAGAACTATAAAAGTTTATTTATTCAAGGATTTGAACATGCGTTAATATCAGCACATGAATGTTATTGGGTTGGTATCAAAAACTTTCCTGTTATTGAAGTGCTTAATCCTTTAAATCTAAGATTTCAAATATCTCCTGATACTAAAAACATTGAAGATAGTGATTGGGCTTCTTACGAATATTATATTACATTAACTGATGCTTATAATTTTTTAAGTTCTTATATAGAAGAAGAAGCGGGTTATAAAGAATTAGATGCTTTAGGCTCTGAAAATTATAATCCTAATGCTTACTATTATAATCAATTAAGAAACTATGTTGAATGGAATTCTACTGAAAAGAATTACCCTAATTTAGTAAATCCAGAAGAAAAGTCACATGTAACTATTAATACAACTATTCCTACTTTTAAACATATGGGATTAAACTTAGTTAAAGTAGTTTATTCAGAGTGGAAATCTTTGAAAAAATTAGGAATATTAACAAGAAACTCTAAAGGGATTAAAGTTAAAGATATTGTAAATGAAGATTATAAATTAGAAAAAGAATTAGGAGATATAGAAATTAAATGGTTTTATGTTCCTGAAGTGTGGAAAGGTATAAGAGTAGGAGATGCAGGAAATAAATTGTATTTAGGTATAGGTCCAAAAGAAGAACAATTTAATGATATAGAAAATCCATATAATTGTAAATTAGGATTTGTTGGTAAAATATATAATTATGTTAACAATGAGCCTATAAGTTTAATAGACAGAGTTAAACCATATCAATATTTATATAGTATTATTTCTTTACAAATAGAAAAGATATTAGCTAGTGATATAGGTAAAGTATTAATGGTAGATGTAAATGCCATACCTGATGATTTAGATTATCCTGATTTTGCTAATATTTTAAAAACATTTAAAATAGCTCCTTTCGACACAAGTAAGCCTCAATACAAAAGAGGAAATTTTAATGGTTTTGGTGCTACTGATTTAAGCATGGCACGAGAAGCTATAACCCAGAGACTTGAATTGCTAGCATTTCTTCAAAATAGATGTAGCGAAGTAATGGGTATAACTAAAGAAAGAGAAGGCAGAGTTAATCAAAATAGTAATGTAAGTGATAATCAACAAAGTATTGTACAAAGTAATTACATAACTGAAAGTGAATTTTATCAACATGACACATGTATTAAAAATGTATTATCTCAATTTTTAGATGTATGTAGAATGTATTATAAAGATAATCCATTAGAAGCAGTAATGCTTGACAATGATAGTCCTTTAAACATAAAAACAGAAGACTTTCCTTATTATAAATATGATTTATTTGTTACTAATGCAAGTAAAGATAAAGACTTAATTAAGTTTGTTGATGGAGTTACTCAAGCACTTGTTCAAAATGGCTATCGTTTTAGTAGCATAGTTAAATTAATCAATGAAGATTATTCTATAGCTAAAAAAACTATGATGTTAGAAGAGTTAGAAAATGAAAGACAAGAACAAGAGCAAAAACAAAGAGAAGCTGAAATGCAAAATAAAAAAGAAATTGCTGAAATGGAAAAAGATTTAGAGCTTAAAAAATTGCAAAATAATTTAGAAGAAGAAAAAATTAGAACTAATGCTAAATTAGAAATAGCTCAAATGAATAAAGATTTATCAATAGCTTTACAACAATTTAAATCAGAGACTCAAATGTACGATGTAGATAAAAGAACGGAAAGCAAAAGAGAAGCGACTGAAGTTGAAAGAGAAAATAGTAATATTAAACAATCAAAAATAAATGTAGATGATTTAAATGAAAAAGAAAAACTTATAGTAAAAAATAAGGACATTGATGTTAAAGCTGATTTAATAAAAAAGAAGCTAAAAGAAACTAAACTTAACTAACATAAATATCATTTTATTAATTTTTAATTATGGACAACAACACACAAACTACAGATTTAGATGCGTACATGCAAGGTCAACCTTCCGTACAAGAAGAAGTAAAAGAAACCGCTGCTCAACAAGCACTTCAACAACAAATGATAGAAAAGCAACAACCTAATAATCAAAATCCAATACAACAAGAAACTCCTTCAACAGATCAAGTTAATGTTTATGAAACATTATATAATTGGGGAGTAGAAAATGAAATTTTTGATATAGATGTAAATGAGTTATTAAATTATGAACCTGATATTGACATAAAAAGTGAGGCAGGATTCAAAAGATTAATGCAAATACAGTCTGAATTATATGCAGAAGATATATTACAAAAAAGATTCAAAGGTTGGTCAGATAAACAAATTAATGATTTTATAGATGCAGTTAATAATGGTGCTTCTATATCTGATTTTGCACAAGTTTATTCTGAAGGAGATTGGGAAACAATTAACTTAGGCAATATAGTTAATCAAAAATTAGTTGTAAGAAAAGACTTAGAATTGCAAGGTAAGTCTAAAGGTTATATAGATGACTATATAGATATGTTAGAACAAACAGGTAAGTTAGCAAACTTTGCAACTGAACATCAAAATTCTTTAATACATCAACAAGATAGTCAAAGACAAGCTTATTTAGAAAACTTAAAAAATGAAAGTGAATTAGCTGATAGACAGTTAGAATTATACGAGCAAACTTTTTTAAACAAATTAAATTATATTGATAATGTAGCAGGACTTCCTATAGATTATGCAGAAAAGAATGAATTATATGAATTTGTTTTTGAACCTAAACCATTATATTATGAAGATGGAACTCCTTATGTAAATGAGCAAGGTAATCAAGAATATGGAACTGATTATCAAGTTATGATAAATCAATTAGACGAAGAACAACAAATAGATTTACAAATGTTAATAGCCAGATATTTATTAAATGGTCAAGAACTTGGTGGAATCAAAAATATATATAATCAACAAGTAAACTCTCTGGAACAAAAATTAAAGAACGTAAACTTAGCTAATCAAAATAAACTTCCTTCACAAACTAATGCTGATGCATTGTCTCAGCACATTTATAGCAATAACAAATAATATAACAATAACAAATTCAAAATATAAATTTTTATAATATAAATCAACTATGGGATTTCAGTTAGCAAACCTAGATTTGAAAGTTAAAGAGGATAGTTACCGTTTGAATGGTATCCACGTAGACACAAATCACTTGTTTAGAGCTTATGAATTACAACCTTCACCTATCTTTTTAGGAGATGTTATTCAGCAAGCTTTCTCTGCAAAAAAATTAATAAACACACCTTTGTTTAGCGCATTAACTGGTTTAGGTCGTACTAAAACTTTTGATGAAATTAAACAACAAAAAGTTGAAATTAACGGTGATATCTATACATGGTATTTAACTGCTAATTCTGACAGAGAAATGAAAGTTGTAGAAAACTTGGAAATTAATAATCCCGCTGCAGGTCAAGGATTAGTTAATGGAGAAAAATCTACATTTAAATTAAAGTTTGACAAAAGATTAGCTGTACCTTCAGAAGTTTTATCTCCTGGAGAACACTCTTACCAAGCTTTAGTAAAAAGATACTTAGGAGGTACTGATAGTACAGGTCACATTTATGAAATGCAATTATTGTCTCAAAATTATATACCACAAAAATTCTTATCTACAGGTCACTCTTGGATTAAAATTGGTCCTGGTATTGAGGGAGAAAGAGCAACTCAAGGTGGTGGTATTATATTTGATACTCGATATAAGTTTCAAAACAGTATTGGTCACTATCGTCAATTATTCGGTTTAACGAGAGATGCAGCTTTAGCTGATATTAGAACTTCTAATATGTTTTCTGGTCAAACTTTAGATGGTAAAATTGTAGTGCCTAAAGATGATGCAGTAATGAGTGTTTCTTTTGATACATCTAAATATTTAGACAATAGTGCTTCATGGGGTTCTCCTCAGAAAGGTATTGTGTCTTTCTGGATGCAAAAAGGCGAACATAAATTTTGGCAGACATGGTTCAATTCATTAGAAGAAGTATTCTGGTATGGTGAAAAAACAACTAATACTTTGTTAAATGAAAGTGGATATAAACGTAAATCTGGTGGGGGAGTAAAAGCTTTATTGAGATATGGTAATCAATATAAAACTACTTATTTTAATGCAGATATTTATGAAGAATTCTTAGAACATTTAACTTTTGATAGGATTAGTATGGAAGGTGATAGAACCTTTGTAGGTTATGCTGGTACTAAAGCTATTAAAACTTTCCATGAATCTATGTTGACTAAATTAGGACAAAATAACGTTTTAGTTATTAATGAAAATATGCCTATTACACCTATTAGTAGTAATTTCCATAAAAATGCTTTTGCATATGGATTTCAATTTACTCAGTTTAATATGCCTAATAACATTAGTTTAAAATTAATAAATAATCCTATTTATGATAGTAGAACTATTAACAAGACTGAACACCCTACAGCTCCTGCACCTATTGAAAGTTGGACTATAACTTTCTTAAACTTAGACACAGAAGCTGATAAACAAAATATAGCTATGGTTTCTCATGGAGATAGATATATTACGTTTGTGCCTGGTGCAGGTGGATGGTTTGGAACTACATCTGGTATTGGTTCAACTACTGCAGAATATTCTGAGTTAGTTACTGGTGCTAAGTATGGTATATGGATTAGAGATATAACCGCTTGTGGTGAAATTTCTTATAACTATACTTGGTAACAAATAACGGTTATTGCGGGGGATATAATGTCTCCCGCACACACCTTTTTATTAAAAAAATAAACAACAACAATAATAATAATTTACAATATGAATAATAATTATTTAATTACAATTAGGTCTATGCCAGATAAGAGCGTAGGAGAATACATGGTTACACGTTTAAATGATTGGGAAAATAAAGCTCCAGCAGCTATACATACTATAGGACCATCTTTAAATAAAAATACAGGAATGTTTAATATTGATTTTGCATGGTTAGATTACGAATTATTAGGAATTAGTTTAGTTAAGGAAGATAATCCTCAACTACATGCGTTTAAAACTAATTTATCTAATTATAGACAGCAAAATATTTTAAATATTCAAACTGAATTAGGAGAAGTAGGATTAAAAAAAATAGAAACTGATAGTGATATACAAAGAAAGCAAATAGAAATTGCAGAAATAACAAAAGAAATAGATGAAGTTGAAAAGAAATTGGAAAGTGAAAAATCCAAGGATAAGCCTGGAGAAGCTAACTTATCTAAACTTAAAACTTCTTTAGAAACTTTAATAGACAAAAAAACTAAATATTTATTATTTATAGATGAATTAAATAATAAATTACAAGAGTACAAGTTAAAAGAAAATAAACTTCACTCTAAATTAAACGATGATGATGATATTTATGTAGCTAATTTAAAGAAAGAGATTAAACTATTGGAAGAAAAAAATAGAAAATCAGAGAACGAATTACAATTAGAATTAGCTAAAAAAATAGGTGCAGAAACTTTAGACCCAAGACCTGAAAATATAGTATGGTCTAAATTAGTAAAATCTTTAAAAGTGGATAATAATGATATAGTTTTAGACAGAAAAAATGCTATACAAGCTTTACAATTATGTATGTTAATGGGAAATAATATTGTGGCTCTTTCAAAAAGATTTGAAGATGTACACAATCCAAGACTTATTAAAACACAATATTATATACATAATGAAGAAAAAGAAACTGAAGTAAAATTAGTATCTTTTGATACTAAAAAAGAAGCTTATAAACTTTGTGATTTGTTATCTCCTTATGCTAAAAAAGATATTTTACAAATTAAAGGAATAAGCACATGGAATATGAGTGATAATATAATTACCAGCAAAATAAGTGATATGGTGGAAAATAACCCAGAAGAATTTTTATCTTTAGCAAGATTAGAAAATGATGAAAGAGAAAGAAGGTCTTTTGTATCTGAATTGGTTAATTATAGAATTATAAATAAAGGTAAAGATGGAGCATATTATGGTCAAGATGAATCTGATTTATTAGCTCATAATATCGAAAATTTAATGTCACACATATACAGCCCAAATAATAAATTAAAACTTCAATGGTTTACTGATGAGTTAAAAACTCGTAAAAGTAAATCGTTGAATACAACATATTAATAATGACTATACAAGAAATGCACTATGATTTATCTTTAAGATTAGATAAATTAGACTCTTTAAATTATGATAATATTTTATCGCCTGAAAAAGATATGTATCTTAACAGAGCTCAATTAACTTTAGTTAAGTTAAAATATGGAAATAATAATAGTTATGGAGAAGGCTTTGAACAAATACAAAAAAGAATTGAAGACCTTAAAAAAATAGTTGTAAAATCTTGTAATAACGATTCATTATGTGAAAATCCTATATTACCTTTGTATCTAGATTCTGTTAAAGGAATATACACTTTTAACTTAGATAATCTAACAAAAGGTAAATATATGATTTATATATCAAGCTACGTAACAGCAAAAAAAGGAAGATGTACTATAGATATAGTTCCTCACATAACTCAACATGATGACTTATATTTGTCATTAGCAGATAATAAATATAAACCTTCTTTTGAATGGATGTATTTACCTATAGTTTTCAGCGAAAATTATATATATGCTTATACAAATAATGAGTTTCAACTTGGAGAATTATTTGTAGACTATATAAGATACCCTTTAGACATGCATTACGGAGATTACAATGATGAAAATGGAAATTTAATTCCTCAACAGAATTGTGAATTACCTGATTTTATACACAGTGAAATATTAGATTTAGCAGAAGCATACATTAAAAAGGATATAGAGAGTCCTAGTGTTGAATTGACTTATCAAAATTTAAAAATGAACGAATAACAAATAAGTATTTCTTTACAATAACTAACTTAACTTAAAAATTTAATTTTAAAAAAAATGACTGGTGCTTTTTGGAATCAATACCAAATTTTTTGCTCCTCTACAGACTCTGCAGTATATAGTACTACAGCATGTCAGTATTTAGCAGAACCTTTATGTCCTAATCAAAGTTGCAGTGAATTACAATACAATCTTCCAGAAGGAAGAATAGCATTTGTAAACGCTCAAGGAAAGATATTGGACGCAGACACTGTATTACCTGGCGAATTTGCAATTGCAATAGGTGCAGATGGTTATGTAAATCAAACCTCTGTTATTAACAAAAGTAAAGTAAAATCTATTAAAAGTGTATGTGCTACTGATGCTCAACCTAAGAAAATGAAAATTTTGTTTTCAGATGTTCAGTGTGACACTAACTATTGTATGAGTTTTACTATTAATTCTCCTATGGCTAACTCTTGGGTTCCTGGACACACTGTATATACTTCAACTGTAAAAACTTCTTGTTGTGCAGGTTGTGATACAGCAGGTAGTGCAATTGAATTAGCTAAACTTTTTGCAAAAGATATTAATTTAGGTAACTTCTGTGGCGGTTTAAAAAATCGTTATATTAAAGCTACTGCTATTTGCGAAGGTGAGGACTTAACTGTTGATGTAGAAGATAATACTACTTGTGTAGATGGTGACTGTGGAGATACAGTAACAACTTCTAAAACATTTGATGCAGGTTTAATCATTGAAGGAATGTTCTTTGACGAATACTGCAAATGTACAGGTTGTACTCCTGCAAGACGTAATGTTATTTGGGACGGCGTAAACTTTGAAATAAAAGTTAATGGTCTTAAAGATACAGGAGAACCTTCTCAATGCAGCTGGAATTGTAATTATGCAATTTTAAAAACTCAAGATTTGCGTTATAAAACTGGTGACGGTTGTGCATTTCAAAGAGATCAAAGAGAAGCAAATCGTAACACTATTAACCCATTAACTCAAGAATGGAGTGTATATGATTTTCCTGCTCAACACGCTGACAGAGGTTTATTTAATTGTAATTGTGGCAGTAAATATTGTGCTATTGAAATAATTGTAGATCAATCATTATCTTACAGTAATGGTCATCAAGATTTACATATTATAATTGGTATAGATGAAGATGCTACTGCTTTATCGGCAAGTTTTATTGGTGTATTAGAAGATAATTTTAATGTTACAGGTTTAACTTGTGAGTGTGAAGCAACTGATTGTGAGCCTACATATACTGTAGATGGCTTAATTAATTATACAGCACCTACTGAGTAATCAGTATCTTATATTAAGAGAAAGTGAGAATAAATAAGTTCTCACTTTCTTTTATATAATAAACTAATTAATTAAATTCCTAAAAATGACTCCAACAGAATGGTCTACAATAATACTAGCTATAATAAGTGCAATGTCGGCATTGCTTTTAGCGGTTATAAAATTTGGCAGTGATTATATTTTAAAAAAAATAGAAATTAAAGAAGCTGAAAAACATGAAAAACATTTAAAAGATAATTTATCACATTTACATGAAGATATTTCAAATAATGTAGAAATAGATAGTATATGTTTAACAATTAAAGAACATGTCAATTGTAGTAAATGTAATATATGGATGTTTCACAATGGTGGATATTATTATACAGGTAATTCTATTCAAAGAATATCTATGGTAGCAGGAATTTCAGAAGATGTTAATGATATATTAAAACATCGTATGACTAATTTACCTATTGGGGTATTTTCAAGAAATTTAGCCAAATTATTAGATAGTGATTATACTCATGAAAAAAATGAATTAATGTATCAAGATTCTTTAGCTATGATGAATTTACAATATCAAATAGTTAGTTCTGCTTTATTTAAAATAAAATCCGCAGATGAGCAAGATTGGGTTGGTATATTAGCTATAGGATGGACAGAGCATAAAGTATTAACTGAAACAGAAGTAAGTTTTATTAAATCTAAATTAGATAATATAACAATTTTACTTAGTCCCAAATTATTAAGTTAATGAATAGAAATAATTGGTTATTAACTATTATAGGTAATAACAAAATAAAAACTCTTAAGTATTGTCCAAGAATAGGTAATAAAGATCAATACGTATTATTTAAGAATGGTAAGCAAATGGGAGGCATACATGACTATGATGCTTTATTAAGTAAAGTAATTAGTATTGAATCTTGTGATGGTTGTTATGTAGATACTGAATGTAGAATTTGCTTAGAATCAGTTACAGAAGTTGGAGTAGATTTAATATTTAGTTTTAATTATAATTATATAGTTTATTACGATGCTTATTTATTAGATTCTAATGAGGTAATTATAACTGACATTACAACTGGTATAGATGAAGTAACTAATCAACCTTTTTCTGTAAAAGCTAATTCGCTTTATAGAAATAGTCAATTAATATTGATGCTTACTGGATATGTTACAACTGATAAAGATTCATTGTGCTATACACGTAAATATCCTATAATAGCTAAAAGTTTAAATTCTGGTATATCAATTTTTGATATATCTTTAGTTTTTGCAGGTAATAGTTGTTCAAGTGATTATACAGTTGAATTAATAACAGGACCTGTTGGACTATTATTTGATTATGATGTTGATGCTAATACAATAACATTATTAAATAATACAACTTCTGTAGATAACAAATTTATATTTAGTATAGTGTGTAACGGTTGTATTATAGGATTATATACAGTAAGTACTCGACCTTAAAGTAAGTAATAAATGGCTTGTAGAAATTGCAGAAGCAAACGATGTAATTGTTTCATAAACATAAAAGAAAGTAGTCCTGAAAAAGGAAGTTGTGATATAGATATATCAATTGAGAGTACAGTTCAAGGGGATAATAATGACTTTGTTATACAGTTTTCTTTTAATACTACTATTGATTTATATGATATTACTACTTACTTAGAAGAAGGCTTAGATATATATGATCATACAACTACAATTGAAAATAACGTTTCGATAACAATTCCTAATTGGGATGATGTAAATGCAGTTATAGAAATACTTGGTTATAGTGGAAGTTTATTATCACCTTGTTTTAGTAAATTATATAATGTAGTATATCATCTTATACCTGGAACTACTTCACCGAATGAAGAAGTAGATATAAGTGAATTATGTATAGATAGTTATGAAGTATTGTTTAATAATACTGGTAGTTCTTTTGTAATAGAAGAAGGTATAATGACTGCTGGACCAGATTCCATAGAAAGCAGTAGTTTCTTAGTTTTATTTGTTACTTGTAATGACCCTGAGTCTGAATATATACTTATTATGCTGTTCAATGATTAACAAATAATTACTAAAATTAATAATAAATAAATGTCAAATATTTTTAATTTTCACGGTACGGTAAACATGACTGTTTATTGTAATAAATGTGATATTAATACACCACCTCCTGCGGGATGTGGATTAACTGTTGACAGCATATCTGTAGACTTTAACACAGGATTTATATTTTCTTTAGATGCTACAAGTGGAACTCATGTAAGAGCAGTTTTAAATATAAACGATGAAGATGTTTTATTAGATTGTCAAGAAAGTATAGAAACTTATGTCATTTCTTTAGAAGCTGCTAATAATTTATTTTCAAGTACTTCTATTAAATTTGTATTAAGTGATAACGCTGAGTGTAGTAATTCTATATGTGAAGTAACTATTCCTATAACTTTTGGAATGTTAGAGATTCCTGTAACTGGTGATAGTACTATATATGAATTACAAGATATTCCTTTGTGTACAGAAGACTTATCATTTGGTGTAGTGTTAGCTGGACCAAATAGTATTATAATTGATAATGAAACAGGTAACTTAACTATACCTGCTCAAGAAATTGATGGAAATGGTCCTGGAGGAGTTTATATATATTATGTTACTTGTGATAATATAGTAACTAAATTTATAATATTATTTATGGCTAACCCAGCTGGTCCAGTACAAATGTATAGTTGTGATGGTGCAACATGTATTGAAGATGAAAATGGACAATATGACCATTCAAGTTGTTATGGTAATTGTCAATCAGAACCAATAATGTATTCTTGTAGTGGAGCACTTTGTGTAGAAGATATCAATGGTATATACAATAATAGTAATTGTAATGGACAATGTGTAACACAATACTCATGTAATGGAAATGATTGTATAGAAGATATCAATGGTATTTATTTTAATGATAATTGTGATTGGGCTTGTGAAGAATCTCAATTTTTAGGATTTATAGAGCTTGATGATATAGCTAACAATCCTGTTCCAAGTAATACTGTAGAAGACTGGGCATCTTATTTAAATACCCAACCTTATATTACATCTGTAAATATAACAGATAATAAAATTGAATTTTATGGTATAGCTGCTCCTATAATGTACTTAACATTTTCATCTATTACCATAGTAGATTATGATTTTACAGGATTTACATATCTTAATGGTATATCATTTAATGATATAATAGTAACAGTACCGTTTAATCCAATAAATTCAAGTCTTATTTATTTGTACATATATTATTCAGATATTACAGATATAAATGTCTCAGGTTGTCCTAATCTAAGCAATTTAATAATAAATACTGTACCAAATTTAGTATCATTAGATATTAATAGCAATTTACTACTAACTCAAATAAATATAAGCAATACTCCATTATTAACATCATTATACTTTGCAAATGCTTTAGGTTTAACAGTACTGTCATTAATAAATCATGGGTTATCGTCAATAAATGTTACAGCTAATACGGCATTGGAAGGATTATATATAGAAAGTACTATAACATCTGCTATAAATAATATAGATTTATCTAATAATACAAATTTAACAAATTTAACAATTAGAAATACAAGTGTAACATCTTTAGATATTACTAATTTAGTTAATTTAACAGGATTAGATATAAATAATAGTATACTAATTACAAGTATTGATTTATCAAATGCGTTAAATTTAATAACGTTTGATGCTGGTTATAGTGGATTATTGAGTATAGATGTTAGTAACAATTTATTGTTATCTTATTTAAGCATAAGAGCGACTGACATTATAAATTTAGATGTTAGTAGTAATAGTGTATTATCAACTTTAGAAATAGGTCATTGTCCCAATCTTACTACACCTATATTAAGTAATTCTCTCCATACTATATATATGGATAATACTAATTTTACTTCAATTGATATTAGTAATTGCACTGGCTTAGACCAGCTTAGTGCTTTTGTAGCAAGCTTAACTAATGTAGACTTTACAAATAATCCTATTATAAGTAATATAAGGTTGACTGGTTGCGATATAGCAGATAGTAATAATATCAATGCATTATTAGCTTACTTAGTGAGTATTAACTTTGTAGGAATTTTATATATAGATGGAGGAACAAATGCTGCTCCAACAGGTCAAGGAATTTTAGATGTGGCTACTTTAATAGGAAATGGTGCATCAGTAACAACAAATTAATAACTAATAAATAATATAAACAATGCAATATTCAATATTACCTAAACAAGAATACATACAATTAGAGTTACCTTCTTTTACGTCAAGTGAATTAAGTAGAGGTAATTTAACTGAAAAAATGTCAGTAGAATCTGATATTATTGTTGATACAATTACAGCATTAGCTGTATTTTTATCAGAAGCTGCTAAACAAGGTGCAACTATAGCTGAAATAGCTAAAGATGGAATTAAAGGAATTGGTGAATGGGCTGAAATTTTAAAATTAGTACCTCAGTTAGTTCCAGTATTAGTTAGATTTTATAATGGAGTTATTAAAAATGCAGAAGAGTTTTCTAAAAGTATTTTAAATATTACTCCTGAACAAAAAGCTAAATCTATACAATCATTTGCAACTAATTTTGACTTAACTAATGACAAAGCTGAATTAGCTATTGAAAAATCAATAACTTTATTATTAGAAGTTCTTACTTTAATTAAAGTATTTAAATAAAATTAAATTACAAATAAGATGAAGATTATATTATAGTTAAAAACTTATAGTATAATCTTCATTTTTATATAAAAAAAAAAATAAATTTCTTACCATGAATAATTTAGAAATAAGCGTTAAAAAGTATTTAACTTATCAGACTATATCTCAATCTTTATTTAATAAATTTTACAATGTAATTAGTAAAATATTAACAGGATATGATATAAATGAATGTTGTTCTTCAGAAAATATTTGTAATGATGATGATTCATTAGACAAAAGAGTACTAAAACTAATGTATAAAGAAGTATTACCTACTATATACTTTAATAAAGTAATGTTTTATGTAGTTACAAAATTAAAATGCAATAATTTAGGTTGCTGTAATTAATAAATTAATATTATATGAACAGATTAGACCTTTATATAAAAAGGTATTTTGAAAGATATACTTTAAATCAATTTTTTTTAAATAGTATATATAATGTAATTTCTGAACAATTAAGTTATAAAAATTTACTATCTTGTTGCGAAAATGACAGTTGTAATACTGTTAATTATAAACAAACATTACCACAACTAATGAATAAGTATTTAGTTCCTAAAGTTTTTTATAAACATATACAAATTATGTTAGAAAACTTATTCAAATGTGGAGGAAAGGATTGCTGCGGAAACACAGTATAATTAAAATAAATAAAAATGGCTTGTAATTTATGCTTAAGTGATAGTTTTTTTCAAGAAAAAGCTTTATATTATTTAGAACATTATAATATACCTATAAATATAAGTAAACAAATACTTAAAATACTTTATACTTCTTTAGAAGATTGTGGATTAGACTGTTGTACTACTGATTATATAGCAGGATTAGGATTATTAGAATTTCAGGATGAAGGTGTTCCTTTAAACGGTGATGGATTAGTAGAAGCTATTAATTTTGTAGGTAATGGTGTTACAGCAACAAGAAATGGTAATACTATAGTAGTTACAGTAAACACTAATTTAGCAAGTATATTAGCTAATGGTACTTACGGAGATATTATTGTTAGCAACGGTTCTTTAATATGGACTATAGGAAATTCAGCAGTTACTACTTCTAAGATTAATAATAATGCTGTTACTTTTTCTAAATTAACAAAAGCTAGTTCTGGTAGTAAACTTATAGGAAGTAATGGAGCTGCAGTTAATGAAGTTAACTTTCAAGAAATTTCTTTAGGAGCAGGATTATCTATGGATGGTACTACACTTAAATTATCTACCAATCAATATTGGGGATTAAATGGTAATAGTATTAATGATTCTAATTTTATAGGAAGTACTAACAATAAAGATATTATTTTTAAAAGAAATAATCAACTTGTAGGAAAATTAAATACTGTATCTGTTAATTGGGGATTAGAAACTTTAGAAAATGCAACAGGTGTTCAAAATGTAGCATTAGGACATTATTCTTTAAAAAATAATTCTACTGCATCATATAATACTGCTGTTGGGCATTCTTCTTTATATAATAATAGTGTTAATGGTTATAATTCTGCTTTAGGCTATAGTTCACTATTTATGAATACTGGACAAAATAATACAGGTATAGGAGCAAATGCTTTATGGAGTAACTCAACAGGAAGTTTTAATACAGCTTTAGGTTTTGAGGCAGGATATTCTAATTTATCTGGAAATCAAAATATATTTCTAGGGTTTAAATCTGGTTATTATGAAAATGGAACTAGAAAATTATATATATCTACAAGTGCAGGTACTGATGCTTTTGACGGTAAAGACAGTAAAGCAATAATATATGGAGAAATGTCTCCTTCTGGGGGAACAAGTCAAGTAATTTATTTAAACGCTTCTGTTGTTAGACTTAAATATTTAATTCCACAAAACTATGCTAATGATGCAGCTGCTGCAGATTTAGGAATACCTGTTGGAGGATTATACCATACAAATGGAACATTAAAAATAAGATTATCATAATATGGCTTGTAATTGTATAAAGGAATTTAATTATCATATATCTTTTGATACTTGTAAAAGATTAATATATCAAGATTTATCAACTTGGGTTGAATCACCAAGTTATTATGATGTATATATAAAGTTACCAACATCGTCTGATTTTATATCTTTAACTGTATCAGTTACAGGAGTAACTATAATAGATAGTGTCTTATTAGGTATCTCAGAAGAACCTATTAATTTACCTGCTGGTATATATTGTATTAAGATTATAAATTGTAACGGAGATGTTATATATAAAGATTTTTTAAACTTATGTATTTATAAGTGTAAACTATCAAATTTATTAGCAGTGGTTGATTTAACTAAACCTAATTATGAATTAAAAGAATTACTTGAGGAATATAGTTCTATAAAATTACTTTTAGACGGAGCAGAAGCAAAATTTGAATGTGATTGGTGCAGTACTAAAGAATTAAAATGTTTATTAGACTTAATTAAAGATATGTTAAATAAATTAGACTGTAATTGTCATGGATAAAATGCTATCAGTTTCCCAATGTAAATTAGGTGAAGTAGCTATGGACCAATATTATTCAGCTACTTATGGATTAACTTGTAAAAATAATATAGATAAATATTTATCTTTATTTTTATGGGCTTATCAAAATTCTTGTGTATCTAATACAGGTAAAGATTGTAGTGGAACTCCTTTATGTAATCTAGAAAATATATTGGGTAAACTTACAAAACATTGTAAGGATTGTAAATTTAAAAAATATAAAAAAGCTATTATTGAAGTAAATACTGACTATGCTTGTTGGTATGATAGCGATGAATACATGGATTGTTTAAATTGGGAACTTATTAACAATGGGTATATAGAACCTGCAATAGATTTATGTCAAAATTTAGAAATTGAAATATCTATAGAAAGATTATGTAAAGAAATAGTAACTTACATAAGTATGAATCAAATTCAGCTAAATACATTAAATGTAGAAAAAGCTGTAAAAAATATATTAAATATAAATAATAAATAAATATGTCTTGTCCCTGTCATATAGATGGTCCAAGTTGTGTAGTATCTGCTACAGTTTGCGAAGGTTACTTTGTTATGTTATCTCCTCCAGATGGAGTTTTAAGTATTACAGAACAAGGAGATTATGGAACAGCAACTTTATATAATAGCTATATAGTTTATGAACATAATGGAAATAGTTTAGAAACAGATAGTTTTACTTATTTAAATTCCTCAAGTACTGAGTGTGTAGTTAATGTAACTATAGAAGATACTATACCAGAAACTACCCAAGTAATGATTTTTAATGCAGAAGGTGATTGTGAAGTAGGAACTCCTACTTTTAAATGGACTTTGCCTGCAAATACAACTTTAGTCGAAGGTTATACAATATATGATCAAACTATACATGTAATAGTGCCGTTATTTGATATTAATAATCCTTTAGCTTCTTATATATTTACAGTTGATGTATGTTGTGATTATTGTAATAACTGTTGTAAATGTGATACAATAACTTATAATCCTCCATTATGTATAGAAGAGTGTGGAGAAGAAGAAGAATGTTATTGTTTACAGCCTTGTACAGAATATAATCCTTTAACAGGAAATTGCGAGCCTATATGTACTATTAATGAAACTTGTTGCGAAACAATTATAACAGGAAGTACTGTTGCTTTTGGAAATTCAATTGTTGAATGTAATATATATCCTACAGCTCAATTTAATATTGAAGAAGTCTCTTTAACTATAACACCTGTTGTTACAGGAGCAAATATTACAGATGTATTATGGCATATATTTAATTTTGATGGAGAGTGTAGTGAACCAATTACTAATGGTTGTGTAGATTTTAGAGTATGTGATGATAATTTTGCAATATTAAGTACTGATAATCCAACTTTAAATGTAAGTGGATATGCTAATTATGAATTAATAGATGGTAGCTTAGTATTTACTTTAGAAGAAGATTATATAATTAATGCTCCCAGCGATGGTTATTTTAATCTTTATTTTACACAAGAAGTAATAACAGAATGTGGAAGTGCTTATAAATCAACAGCTATAATAGGTTCTCTTGAAGAAGGAAGAGAAAGTTATTGTTCTTCTGGAGCTATAAATGTATATCACGATGATTTTCAATCATTTACAATGTGTAATGTTAGTGCAGCGTGTAATGATATATCACAAAGTTATTGTGCGGAATGTTGTGATAGTGATGATTGTGTTCCAAAACCTAATTGTTTAAATGATACATTATATTGTGACTATGGAGAGTGCTACTGTTTTGTTGATGGAGTTTTAATTCCTGTTCCAGAAGGAAGTGCTTGTTGTCCAGAATGTGTTTCAGGAGTAACAGTTATACCACCTTGTTATCAATGTGTAGATGGAGTTATAATAGCTCCTAATACTAATTGTCCTATTGGTTATATTTATAATTGGGGAACTTGTTCTTGTGAAAAAGAACCTTGTGCAGAAAATCAATGTATAGTTCCTGCAGGAAGTAACTATTGTCCTGATATAGAAGGATGTGGTTGTGATGACTCTCAAAAATGTGTTGAATGTGAATCTGTAAATTGTTTTACAACAATAGATTGTCCTTATGGTTGTGCTTGTGATGAATTTACTAATACTTGTATAGATAATCCTTGTGATAGTGATAATTGCGAATTTCCAAATGCAGTAGATTATTGTCCAAATTTGCCTAATTGTGGTTGTGATGATATTCAATGTGTGCCTTGTAACAGTGTGAGTTGTGATACAACGGAAGATTGTCCT
>CALMTA010000053.1 GCA_937872505.1 uncultured Neisseriaceae bacterium
TTGTTTAAATCTCTTACAGTTTTACTACCTTGCACATATGCCACTGGTTCTAAGTTTTCGTCCATAGTAGACCAATACATATTCATTTTATCAATGTCAAAGTCACTACCTGCTTTTACAACTGTTTCAGCTGGAACATATACAAAGTTTTCTTTTGTCCCTATGTAAAACTGTTTGACTTTAAATACATCATTAGAACTCATTTGCTGATTAGGAATACGTAGTGCAAAAACTTCTATAATTACTTTCTTATTTGCTATATCTTCATTTAATAATCTTACAGCTTCAAATAGAGTTATATTTGGGTTTTTAGTTTGAGCAGCATACCTGTTTAGTACAGCCTTTTTATAGGTATCTGGCAAACTTGTAATAATTTCTGCTGGTTCAGTGTCTTTTGCTTCGTATTGGTCTATATTATATGTATTTAATTCCCTTGTAGCTCCTAATTTTTGTCTTACAGTTCCAACCTTATCCATGCCTGTAATAGCAATTTGTGGTACCATATTACCAGGCCTTTTCAATCTTAATAAGTTGTTTGACACAATGGACATTAGTATTGGCTCAATTCTTGCAGCATTAGGCAATATGTCAACATATTTATTATCTATTAAAGATTGTATTGCAGAAATAACATTGTCTGGCATATCTCTTCTTTCAGATTCTTTTTGCAGTATTCTAACTATGTTAGTAATACCAGCTATAGCTTCATTTTGTTTTTCTGTATAGGTTTCTTTTTTTAAATCATAGTCTAATTCACGTGCTAATTTATTTACACTTTTAATAAGTATTTCATGCTGTATGTCAAGTATTTCTTGTTCATTTCTATACATTCTGCTCGCTTCTAATTTTTCATCTTCGTTTAACTTTTCCCAATTACTTACCCACTCTTCTTCTGTATACCAATTATCAAACTCATCTTGCATAGCAAAATCAATAGGAACTCCTAAGTGGGTTTGATTTCCTAATATATTTCTTCTTGCTTGTACTGAATCTGTAATCTCTTTATATTGTTCAGTACTGATAGCTTGTTGATCTTTCATATATTTCCACTCTAAATAGGTATGATTAGCGTTATTAAATAAAGCAGGATTTATTTCACCTATATTATTACCAGTAGCTTTAAATAAGTCTACTGGTTTTTTTGTACCTGCTTTAGCAGCAGATTTCATGTGCACTACATCTAAACCTATTTCGTGCATAGAAAACATTAAATCTGCAAACTTAGCACGCTTATCATAAGATTCGCCACGTAACATACTTGGCAACAGCATATCATAAGATGTTTTACGAACAGCTGCATTAGTATCACGTTTAAGTGGATCAGCTAGTCTATGCTGCTCTGACATCCATACTGGACCTGTATATTGTGGTTTCAGTACTGCTAATCCGCCTCTATCTGATAACCACGCATTTATTTTCTCACTATATTCTTTTTCATTGCGTTTATACTCTGCTTTACTTAAGTTATTATTCCCTGTTATTAATCTAGCTAATAGTAGCTCTTCTGGTGTATACGCATAGTCAACTTCTGTTGGAGTTTTGCCTTCACTTTCTAATCGTTCAATATTATTTTTAACTCGTACCATATCCGCTAACACATACATCTCATATTTAAATGATTTTTCTTGTGCTTCTGACCAACTGTCTACACTTTTTAAGTATTGACGATATGCAAATATGTTTAACCAAGATTGCCCATCATTTTCATTAACACCATCTAAGTACCCACTAGCGGATTCTTTTGCAAATTCTCTTGCTGCTTTATCTGCTTTTGGATGACTTAGCCCTCTAAGTCTAGATAGTTTATACATTGTTCTATACACACTATTTTCAACCTGTGCAGCTGCATCTTCAGAAGTGAACGATTGTTCAGTAGTAACTACTTCTGTTATCAAAGATAAATCTTTAGTACTATCTTGGCTTGTGTAAGCATCTGCACCTAAATCACTTAAACCTGTTTGAGCATCTATATTAGCTTGATGAACAGAATCTAAAAAGCTTTCAGAAGAGTTTGCCAATACACCAGAAGATGATTGCACATTAAGACGCTTAAACATATCTTCAGGCGATTTATACTTATTAGCATTACCTGTAAACAATATAGTTTCTTCTAAGTGAGTAAGTATACTTCTACTCCATACAGTAGCTAAATTAAGTTTTAGTTCTGCAGTTACTCCGTTCTGTTCTGTACTTTCAACATTACCTGCTACTATATACCTTGGTCTAACTCCATTAACTTTTCCATCTACCCAATTTTCTTGTACTGCTAGTAGTCCTGCATCTTCATATATTTTAATAAACTTAATTTTCTCTTGTCTAATGTACTCCTTTATACTTGCTTCATGCTCTTCAATATTAAACTCTCTAGCAAATACTGCAAAATCTTTAAAGTATTTGTGTGATAAATCGCCAGGCACTTGGGGCATAATGGTATTACTATTCTTTTCAAACGCAGTTTGCATATACTCAGATAACACACCATACGCTTCTGGGTGAAGTCCTTTGGTAGTTGGATTGTATTTTTTATTTGAGGCTGCATTGTATTCAAAATAACCAGTATTTGTATTATTATCTAATTCGTCCATAAACAGTACTACACTATCATTTGTAACATTCAATCTTTCTATTATTCTTAGGTCAGCTTCACTGCTACTCAAACTCATATTTAAACCATACGTAGTACCTCTATCTGCATGTTGCATTACCCTACTTATACCTGATAATACATTATTAGCAAAGTGAGTTAAAAGTTCAATATTAGACATTTTAGATAAATTCTTACTATCATTGTTTATTGTATTTTTAACACTTTCAAATACTTGAATTTGCATTTTCTGCCCTGTAAATATAGCTCTTTCAATATAATAACTGTGCCTATTATATGCACTAAATAAGTGTGGAGTAGTGAGCATCAGTAACTTTATTCTAGCAAGTACTTCTGGCTCAGGGTTAGAGCTGCCCGAATGATTAGCGTCTACTAACCACGCCTCAGCATGAGCTTTCAACAACTCTTTATTATTATAATAAGCTTGATATGGATTTTCTAATTGCTCTTCTATATACTTATTTAAAACATCTAGTGGTGCAGTTGCTATGTAATTTAAAGTATCAATAGTATGGGTCATATGGTTATTTAAATTTGCTGCAAAATACATCTTACCATTACTCATTAACGCCTGACTTTTATCTTTTAAGTGTTCTGCGTCAAACAAGGCTATAGCATCTATTTTTGATCCTACCTTTGAGCCTTCTGTACCGTACCCAAACACTGCATTTGCAAATTCAGATGGATTTCCAGTTACCCTTAAAAAAGCTAGCTTATCCATGTTTGAAGGAAAAATGTTAGAGTATAGGTCATTTATAACAGTGCCCCAATACTTACGAGTCCCCTCATTAGCGGTCATAGCTTTTAATGTTTCAGGAGCAATTTGTATTCCTAATAAATTTAAATAGTAACTAAAAGAATTTATATCATTATACTGTCCTGCTGCCCAAACATCAAGTGGCTTTTCCTTGTTTAAAATATTGTATAATATTAACCCTAATGTAGTTCTCTGTTCTTCTGCATATTCACTTGCCAATACACCTTTCCAAGATTCTCGTAAAGACCTTGCAGTTGAATTACTATTAGCAGACATACTAAACACATTGTTTCTTTCAATTATATTCACAGAAAAATCGTATATATGATTGTTAAATGTTTTTATTATTTTAACTTTTATACTTTCTTTCTTTCTTTTGTCTTCTGTTGTACCTTCTGGCATAGCATCTATAGCCTTTGCCATACTTATAAGTGTGTTATCAGCTTCTATAAAACTAACAAATTCATCCCACAATGCAAACTGTGGTACGTTTCCTAATACATTTATAAGCTTATTTATGGTTGAATTATAATCAACAGCTTTTGGTAAACCATAAACATTAAGTATTGGCTTACCTTCTCTATCAACTGCTTGTGATGCCCCAATCAATAATTTAAATGCAGTAGAAGCAGAAGTTCGTGGGTCAGTTTCAAATGTTATTTTATCAAACGAAGCATTTCTTGTATCTTGTGCTTCTTCTAATTGTTCTGTTTGGTCGTTTTCTTCATCTTGTAATTGATCTACTTCTAAACGTGTAGCACTAATCTTACCACCAACATTACTTATAGAACGTTTCCACTGATTATAAAATGTAGCTGGATCATCAGAACGATACACATTTTTAAATGTAGTTTCAGCAAGTTCTTTATATTCAGCGTTATTTACATTGTCGTTACGATTACCAATTGCAGCAAGTACATCTATATGTAAAGATTCATTTAATGCGTTAGCCAACACCTTATTCAATATTAAAGGGTCAGTAAACAATCCGTTATTCAAGTCTACTTTTAATGTATTAGCATTTACTGGTTCAGTATCGTTAGGCTTTTGAACTTTAGTACCATAAAGATATGCAAAATAATCTTTTGGATATTTTGCATTACGCCCCATATTCATTGCAAATTTTCTTGCTGCTGGATCCTCTGCATACTTTAATTGAAAATACATACTTAAAGCCAGTCTTGCAGTTTCTGCAGTAGAAGTAGTAAGTGGAGCAGGCGTATCTTCATTATACCAATCCATAACTTCATTTAAAATCTCTTGCTCATTTTCAAGTAATGTATCTATATTATCTAAATCAGTAAGCAAGTTACCTAACATTTTAGAATTATGCAATATTCTTACCAAAGAAGAACTATTTAATACAAACATCTTAAAGTAAGCATCATATGGTCCATTTAATATTTCTTCAACTTCTGGTAAATATTGGTTTAATATTGCGGCATTATATTTATACCCACCTTTTTTATTTTTATTAGCTCTAATAGTATTAACTAATTGAGTTTGCAAACTAGTTTTAAAACTAGCTGTAAGATCTGTTTCTATATTATTTAATACATCATATAGTTTACCTTTTTGTAGTTCTTCACTAAACATACCAACAGTTATAGCTTCATTAACAGCTATTGCAATATCAGAACTTACTTTGTAAGTATTATTAGTTGCATCATTAGATGCAAATTTAATAGTTCTACTTAATATTGGAGCATGGTTTTCGTATGGTCTACTTTCTGTTCTACCTGCATATTTACCGTTAAGTATATTATCATACAATTGTTGCTGTAATGGACGTCCAACTATAGCAGATAAGAACCTGACTAATCTATCAAACAATCGTTCTAAGAAAGATTTAGGTACTAATTTACCATTTTTCAATTTATATTTATTACTGTATAACTTAAACTCTTCTGCTAATATTTCTTCAATTAAATAGTTTCTACTACCAGTATAACCTGCATCGCGTATTTCTTGTATACGTTGTTCTTTGTCGGCACGTTGTTCAAATTCAGCAATCAATTGATTACGTTCAAAAGGGCTTGTAAATCTACGCCATACACGGTGAAATGCTTCATGGTATTCAGTTCCTGCTTCTGCTTGATTAGATAATAGTATCTTACCATCTTGTGTAAATGCACCATATCCTTCTTCTTGGATCAATCCTACAACTAAATCCACTTCACTATCTGCAAACTTTTGACCAAACATTGCAGCTACATTAGCTTTAGCCTCTGCAAATATAATTCTATCCTTATCAGAAGTATTAAACTTACTAAATGGTATAAATTCAGGTCTTCTAAATTCAGTATTTACAATTGCTTTATCAGCAGCATTTAACTTTACGTAATCACTGTATTCAAGCCCTTCTATTGCAAATTTTAAATCGGTATTACTTTTTACATTTACGTTATTAAACCTAATTACACCTGTAATGCTTGTTTTAATATCATCGACTTCTGAATTTGCAAATTTCTCAATTGTGGTGTCAAAATAATCTTGACTCATATCAGACGTAGAAGAAGTGGCTTTAGCTGTAGAAGCAGCAGGGTCAACAAATTTAATTTTCATTTTTTTATCCTTATTTATTTTCCAATAGCCGCTAGCATCTTTATATACTTCTCCAGGACTAATTACCTCAATTCGAGACTGCCCTGATTCAGGCCACTTCTCGTATTCCCACACCTCAGCAAATGTACCGAAAAATTTTACCAAGTCAGCTTCTGTATTGGCATCTAATCCCTCAACTAATTTTAATACGCCAATTGTAGGATTACTATCATCTATCTCTACTTGAAATAGAGATGTTTCATCTTTTTTAGTTTGAGGGCGCATACCATTGACCTTGTCAAAATAGGCATAAACAATCTTATCTGGTTTTTTACTGGGGTTATTTTTAGCTGGAGGAGTAGTATTTTGTACTGGTGGTGTAATATTAGTTGGAGGTGCAGGTGGCTCTTCTTTTTTTACGCCTAAATCTGTATTATACGCATCAAAAAACGCATTAACTACATCGATCTCATCTTTAGTTATATTTTTACCTTTTGTTCTAATTATTCCACTTAAAATAGAACGCACATTCATTTTAATTCCTTCTATTACAACATCTGCAAAAAGTATATCAGTTGCTTCAGGATATTTCTCTTGCTCTTTTTGTACAGCCAGTATTATATTACTCAAAGCAGTAAGGTCTACACCGCCAGTAGGTTCAGTACTTGGCGCAACTGGGGCAGTAGGTTTTTCTTTTTCCTTTGCATTTTCTTTTGCTTTTTCTTGTTCTGCTTTTAGTTTTGCTTCTCTTTCTTTTTGCTTTGCAGTAGCGGCTGCAATTACAGCAGCATCACTTTGTATGTGAGAAGTATGCTTTAAGTTCCTTTGTAGATGTCTTCGTTTTGAACCTTTTGCATAATTAGTACTTATGATATTATTAATTGCCCATTGTTGGTAAGAGGCGCCAACTTCTTTGTATGCTATTTTACTATCTCTACTTAATGTGCCGTCTACTTTTGGTATCATTGTAACCTTATTGGTTGCTAATGTTAACTTCTTATTAACATTTACACGTTTACTTTCTAAATAAATTTGTAATTTAGCAATACTTTCGTTTTTAGCATTACCAAGCTTATTATTATCACTAAATTTAGCTTTTAAGTTTATTACACCTGCTTCATTTTCTAATTCCTGTAAAGGTATTCTAGTTGTTTCAAAGGTGTTGCCTGCACTTCTTTGTGTAAATACAAGATTACCCCCTTCAATGTATATTGCATTTCTAACTCCATCCTTACCAGGTTTAACTCCAAAATTCATATAAAATCCAATAGCGCTAATAGTAGTTGCATTGTTGTCAAAATCAGGATAATACGTATAACCTGAAATTTCTACTTTATCTTTAGTATTACCTTTTCTTACAGCTATTTTTTTACTGCCGCCAAAAGGTACAACCTCTCCACGTAAAGATTTAAGTCCTTCTTCTTTAGGAGTGTTTTGTATCTTCATTAATGTTAGACTAAGTATGTCTAACATATTATTTTTAATTTCTGGGTTTACTTCTTTGAATGTAGTGTTTACTACTGGAACAAACGTATCATCTACTTTTACTACAACTTCACCTAGAATAGTGCCAGGATAATCTGCAGTATTTCCTTTAGTTACTACTGTTAGTCCTAACTCTTTTCCTGGGAAAGCTGTAGCTAGTTTCATTTGGGCAGGAGCAACATTGCCATCTTTATCTTCAATAACTGCAAAGTTAGGATAGCCTTGGTTACGTTGCTCTACTTGTACAAAACTGCCTGCACTAGCAATAAGCTTTTGAGTTTCTGCTTCATGTTTTTGAGATGCCACTGATAATGCAATAGACATTAACAACATTTCTCTTGGTGTTTTTTTAACACCTCTAAAGTCTATAGCGTCTGTATCTACACGTTTTGTTCCTAATTTAGCAACCTCTTCAGCAGATAATGTTATAGTTTTTTTAACTGTTTTTGCTTCTGCATCTACATAAGTTATTTCTATACCTGTGCCAGGTTTATCTGCTATTTTTACTGCTGTGCTTTCTAACAACTTGTCTATACCTGGTGTTCCTAACTTAGTTTTATTAGGGTTTGCTAATTCAAACCCTAATTCTTTTTCAATCTTTTGCTGATATTCAGTTCTATCTTTTTCAGGAAAAACGGGATATAATGAACTTGCTAATGGTCTAGACGTAAATAAAACTTTTGCAGGTATTTTATTCCCCTCTATTTTTTGTGTTGCGTTATATTCCTCTTCTATTTGAGTTAATCCTTTTACAGGAACGAGCTTATCTTGCTTAAAAATATGAGGAATAAATAATACATTATTATTATTTTTGAATCCTTCCAATGTAGTTTTACTACCTGGGGCGGCTTCAAGTTCAGTTTGCATATCAATTGTTTTAGCAATAGCTTTTATATCTGGATCCTTACTATTTTGTAATTCACCATAAGTCATAGCTTGTAGATATACTTCTCCGTTATTAATATGTGCTTGTAATGTAGGATTGGTATCTGTCCAATAAAAGAACCTATTATTATTTGCGTATCTTCTATATGCTGTAATTGCTCTTTTTTGTGCTGCTACTTCCCCTTCACCATAATACGTTTTTAGGTCTTCTGTAACAGTGTCAGCATCAAGTGAAACAAAATTGTCACTTATAAATAAATCTAATATTTTTTTATGAAGTTCTGGATTATCTGTATTTTTAGGAAGTTCTATACGTTTATGTATTGTTGGTGTATTATTATCTACCTGTTCAGTATGAACATAATGCTCACCATTTATAAATGGCATTTTAACGTCAGAGTCTTCGTCCAACTTTATCATTAAATCATTTGGATTTTCAGCCCCGCCTGTAGTTCTATCTCCACCAGATGCTCTTTGCCCGTATTTTATATCAGGGTTTAGTGCATTAGCATCTTCATTTATTATACTATCAGTTTCCTTACCAGAAAGTTTTTGATCTGCTATTTCATACAAAGCGTCCTCAAATCCTTCTATACTATTTATTAACTTTAAAGCTGATAATGCAGTTGTATCTCGCAATGCTTCTACTGTTTTATTCAATTCTTTTAGTTTTGCGAACTTTGTTTTAAACTCATCACTTCCTACGGTTTGTGTAAAAGTTTCTATTGTTTCAGCAAGGTTAAAATTAGACCCATCTTCACCTTTAAATGATGTTGATATACTTGTACCATGTCTATTATTGTACGTTTCTATATACGTTTTTAAACGTATAGCCACTGTAATAGGATCAATTAAAGCCTGTAACAGGCTTTTATACACTGCATCTGTATCTTTTATATTAAATACAGTTATCATTGCAGCTAACATTCTTTCTTTTTGTAGCTTTCCATCAACAGTAAATATCTCTTTTATTTGTGGTATGCTTTCAAGTAATGCTACAACCCGATTTTCAACCTCTTCTTTTTTTACACTCTCAAACAGTAATTTAGTTGCTGTTTGTTGTAAACTATTTCGTTGTGCTTTTACTACATTTAAAACTTCGTTAACAATATTACCAGTTTCATTTGCGTATTCTGCTATATCTTCTAATTTTTCACTTTGATAAGCCACTTGTTCAGCAGCAATTAAATCTTTAAATGTTTTTATTATTACTTCTCCAAATTCGTCTACTTGTAATTCAGCATAATTAGGATTACTTTCTGCTTGCAGTTTTTCTAAAGCCACTTTAGCTTTTTCGGCTTTTGTTTTTCTTGTTTGGTATTTTGCAATTACAGCCTTAAGTGCAGCTGCACGCTTATCATAAGCATCTTGTATAGCTGTTTTTATATCTGTTGCAGAAGCAGTAGCCTTAAACGTTTCATTTATCTCTAATATTTCAACTATTTCTGCATACTCTTTTACATCGTTTGCTAATTCAGTTTTTGCTTGACTATCTGCTATATTTGCCAATATAGTCTGCATAGCTTGCAGCTTAATTGCAGGTTTTGCATTACCATTTAATTTAGCTAATTCACCACTAAGTTTTTGTTTTTGTGTGTCATCAAGCAAAGAAGCTAAACGAGTGTCTACAATTCGTATACGTATTGAATTAAGTAAACTCTGAATAGCAATAAAATCATTTTTTGTAGCTTGTTCCCATGCACTGAAATCTACTGTTGGACTAGTGCCTGCACTTATTCTGCTAGCATCCTCAGCAATAGCTTTCGTAATGGTAGAGATTATTTTTTCAGCGGTTTTTATTTCCCAATCTGCATTTACTATTGCATTACCAATTGTGCCTTTGTTACGAACTACATTTTTTACCCTTTCATTTATTGCATCTTTCTGCTCCTGTAAGTAGGTTTCTAGTGTAGTTTTACCTTCTTCAGTTAGTATTGAATTTAAATCACCAGTTTTAAGATTTAATGCTGCATTGTTATCTAAAGCTTTGAGTGCATTATAATACTGATTTGCTGCATTATATAAGTTAGTAGCCGCTTCAAGTTTCTCCCTTAACTTATTTAGTGCCTCATCAATACTATTATAACTACTGATATTAGCTTTAAGTGTTGCTTCTAACACTGCTTTTTGCGCATTCAAAGCATCTTCAGTAGGGGCACTAGGATTTGTTATTGCTGCTGTATGTATTTTTTGTAGTTCCGTATTAATTTTTTCAAGGTCTTGTTGAGTTTTTTGTATTGCGTTGAACTCTCGTATAATACTTCTTATAGTTTTTTCACTTCTATTTTTAAGCTCTTGAAATTTACTAATAAGTTTTACCTTTGCTTCTAAGGCTTCTTTTAATTGTTTATTTGCTTTTACCGTATTTTTATTTACAGGTCGCATAACAGACATAAGTACAACAGCGGGAATTTGCCCTACAAATAATGTAGGTTTGGCTTCATCTTCCCCTTGTCCTTGTACGTAGTGATCATAACCAACAGTAGCAGGTTCAAATTCTCGTCTAAGTGCTATATTCCTGTACGAACTATTTGCAGCCGTAGATGGGGCAAATTTACTTACATGATCAGTAAATTTTATAATGTGCATTGGCTCCTTACTATTAAGTGTTAGCATTACGCGTCTCTTAGTAGTTGTTTTGCTTGTTACCCACCCCTCTTTCTTATAAAGTTCGTACTCCCCTCTTAATTTAGCAGCATCTGTAGCTCTACCTGTATTTTCTAATTCGGCTATTCTTTTTTCAACTTGTTTTTGCTTAGTTTCAAAATCGCCTGTATTGGCATTTTTTGTAAATAGAGTAGGGTACTTTTCAATAGTTGCTTTTAAATCACTTTTAGTAATTGGCATATTAACTTGGGTGTTACTAACAATTTGGAAAACCACTTTAGGTTCACCATCTACTTTCATTGGTACACCTATAACTTTCCAAGTACCACCAATCTTTTGCAGTCTTTTTAATTCTTTTTTTGTGTTATCGTCAAGTCCGCTATATCTGTCAGACAACAGCCCATTTATACCTTCAGCATCAATTGTAAATTCTAAATTCTCAAATGCTGCTATTGCATCGTTTGCTTTTGGATTGCCATCAGCATAGGCAGAATTATTTATAAGTGTATCAATTATCAATGCACGTTCTTCATCAGTAAAACTTGAAAGTTTTAAACTATTATCAGTAGTTGTGTGAACTTTATCACCTATTTCTTTATTTTTAGCTGCCTCTTCTTCTGCTGTTTTGCTAGCTTCTAAGAATTTTTTCCATTCCTTTTTGTATATTTCACCGCTGATATTAAACTTATCTGCAACTAGTAGCTGCATTTTATTCCAAGTATCAAGATCATCCCTTAATTTTTCTTTAGCTACTTCTAGATTTTCAAGTTTAACTTGTACATTTTTACGTGCATTTTTATATTTATTGTACGCATGTTTTTCATCTTTTGTTATTGCGTCTGTTTTGCTTTTTAATTCTGCTAAGTTCTTTAAATGGGCGTTAAACTCATCTGGATTGGCAGCACTATCTGCTTTTGCACGTTTCATTTCATCAGTAAGTTCAATATCCGCTTCGCCATACGCTTTTTCTATTTTTTCTAATGCTTCTTTTGCCCCTGCTGCATCTTTATAGTTTGCACCTTCTCCGTATTTTGAAGCTGCTTTATTATAATCCTCAAACAATTTTTCAGCATCTGCATATTCTTGTTTATTTTGTGCATGTTCAGCAATTTTTTTTGGATCAGCAGTACTTGGATCAGGATTGAAATTATAGACATCTAATTGAGCTTTTAATGCAGCTTCTTCATCGTCTAATTCCTTTTTTCTTCCATCTTCAGTTGCTAACATCTTATTTAAAAACCTATACTTACTATAGTTAGATAAACGTGTTAGTCTGTACCTTTCACTGAACTCTGCAAATTTAGCTTTTTGTTCTTTTGTTGGTGTGATATAGGTGCCTAGTATATGGGTATCATTTACAAAATCAATTTCTTCCTTTACTCGTTTTGCTGTGGCTGCCCATTCTGCTACCATAGAATTTGCAGCTTCCTCACTTAGTTTTTGATTAGTGTTTGCAGTATATCTCTTTTGAAATAGTTCTTTTAGTGCTCCACTGCTTACTAGTTCTTGAAACACTTCATATCCACCTTCCATCATTAAAGTTTTAGCAATTTGCGCAGTTTCAAAACTATGCTCTGCATCTAATGTGGCAGTACTATTAGGGTCAGCTGCTCTAAGTGTATCAAGTTCATTTGCATCTTGCATAGCTGTAAGCATAGATTCTGTATACAACTTTGCTTTTACAGGATCAATAATAGGCTTGTTATCTTTATCTAATACTAATTGTCCAGCTAATGGATTAGGCTTTCCACTTTCATCAGTAGCTTCATGTCTTTTAAACATGTCAGTTGTAGGAGTGAACATACCGATAAAATTTCTACCCATAGCGTTAAAATTAGCCATTTGTCTATCCTTTTCACTTCCTTTTTTATACTTAGTGTATAATCCTGCTCCGCCTTCCATAAAGCCGCCAAACAAGCCACCTAATAAGATACTTTCTTTTAATTCTTTATTTCCATCTCTGCCAAACATTTTCATATAATTTTCAGGGACACCTGCGACTATTCGCAAAGACTCTTGCAAAAAGTTTGAAGGTGCATGTTCTCCTAAAGCATCTTGTTTTGCTATTTGACTTGCAGTTGTTTGAAGACCTTCCTCATACACTCCTTCCTTTAGCATTGCTGGCACAAAAACATCAGTTGCCCAAGCTACTGGTTTACCAATGGTGCCTATTGCATTAGTTATCTTATTAGCTTTCCACCAACTGTTCTCTAATATTTCTTCTGCTGTCCTTGTTGTTCCTCCTAAAATATCATCACTAAGCCCTTTTGCAAACATCGTATTTCTAGTTGATGCTGCTTTTTTTGTAAATCCGTTTAAAATCATTTTTTCAAACAATGTATTGCTAAGTGCTAATGTTGCTATGTTAATTGCAAATACTGCTGACGAAGATGTACCTGCTACTTTTCTAGCTTCTTCTTCGCTAAGTCCTTTAGCTTTAGCTGATGTGTATATATCAGCATAAGACTGACTAGCTTCTGCCATACTTTCAACTAATGTGTTTGCTCCTACACTCATGGCACTGTCCATGGAGTTTATAGCATTAGCACCATAAAATTTTATATTATCTAATTGTGATAATGCTGCTTTTTCACCAAAGGTTAAACTTGATAGGTTTAGTGCACCAACTCTTACTTTTTGTGCTAATTTTTCTAATTCTCCTATACGTCTTACTCCTTGTGCAACATCTGTTACGCCATCAGCTGCTTGCATAGCTTTGACAACATCTTCGTAAGCATTGGCAGCTTTAACTATTCTTCCACCAACTCCTAGACCTTTCAATACAGCTCCTGGGGCAAACATTGAGGCTATAAATCCTGCCATATCTGCCCCTGTTGAACCAAGCCAACTTAAACTACTTAGCTTCTTAAGTACTCCTCCTTCTTCCACATCATGAGGAACATATATTTTAAGAAAATCTTCTGAAACGGATTGTTTAGCAGATTCTATAGCTTGTATAAGATTATTGTTAAATAACTGTTGTTGAGCAGAAGAGAAGTCGCCTTCCCACATGCGATTGCTTCCCGCACCTACAGCAGTGGCCAGTCCATATCCATAACCTGCAATACTGGCTACACCAAATAAAGTAGAGTTAGCTAGATTGCCTACTCCTTTTGCAGCCTTCTCGTACCATGACTGGTTACTAGCTCGTTCATCTTCACTCAATCTTATATTAGTAGGATCATAATCTACGCCATAAGCATTATAAGAATCGTAATCATCAGGAGTTGCATAGCTATACTCGTTTAACGGATACTTTTCATATTCTTGTTCTAACTGAGTTTCTTTTGGCGCTTCAACTCCATACTTTTGCAGTAATCTATTTAATTCCGACATATTATTATTTATTGTTTAGTATTATAGTAGCAATACCATTAGCAGAATTAGTTGTATATCCAAAATCACTCATAAGAACTCCTGCTATTTCTTTCTGTTTGGTTGCTTGTGGTGTATTAGCTGCAAGTATACTAGGCAGCAATGCATTTTCAAATTGCTGCATCTTAGTTGCAGCCATTGCTGGATTAATATTATTAGCAGTCAAATCAGATGTGTAATCATGATACGTTAATATATTAACCATTTGCTCACCATTTCCTGGATCATATTCTTGTGTAATGCTGGCAGAAGTTGAAGGTATAGCAACATAGCTTGCTTTTTGCAGCTCTGCCATTATATATGCACTAGTGGTTGAGTTTGCATAACTATCTAAATTTGATTTTTGCACTAAAGCATTATTTGCTGGAAATCTATATGTTTTATTTTGTATTTCAGGATTGTTACTTGCAAATGTAACTACGATTTCCCAACTACCTTTTTTAGGGTTATACACATACTGTGCTGTTGAAATACCTTGCGTAGCTAAAAGATTGCCCTCTTCATCTTTTGTAGGTTTTTCATTTAAAGCATCTAGTATTGCAGTCTTCTCTGCGGCACTTATAGTAGTTGCAGTATTTTCACTAAATCCTTGCCCAATTGTATTTCTTATACCCGCAATTTCTGCTTTTCTTATCTGCGTATCGTTTAAACCAGTACTTGCCGTTATACCATTAATAGCAAAAGATTTCATTGTTTGCTCTCCTGGCTTGTTTATTCCTTTTGCTGCTTCAATCGCTTTATCGCCACCTTTTAATTTTAATAATTCAGCATCTATATAGTCTGCATCACTCCATAAAGCTCTCGCTACTGCCATACCAGGACTATTAGCTCTTGCTAATCTGCCTTGTCTAGCAGCGTCATCTATTTGAGCTTCTGTAAGCCCACTGGCTTTCATTATAGATCTTTTGTACCCTTTTATAGTGCTTATATTTTGTTTTAAATCTACGAGTTCTCTGGTTAATTCATCTGCTTTTATCTTAGCTTCATCTGCAAGTCTTTGGTTTGTAGATGATAAGGTAGTGGGGGTATTTACACCATACTTACCAGTAGTAGAATTAAATGTATAAACTATTCCAGCTGATTTCATCTCAGCAGACATAGCAGCATTAGCCTTATTTTTTGCTACCTCACCATACGCTGGTAGTTTTGATGTTAGTTCATACTCTTTCTCTAGTATTCTTCCCATTGTAGGATTGGCGCCTAAGCCTAGTGGGTCACTATGTTCCATTGGACCTGTTCTATCTGGTAAAGGCGTACCTCTTAAAGTTGCACCTTCTTCTTTACCAGCTTCATCTGCTTTTTTCTGCGCTCTTGCTAATTTGGCAGCTTCTTTTTGTGCATCGATTTCCATCTGCTTTAACGCTTTTTGGTGGTTGAACTGAAGTTGCATTTTGTATGCTTCATCCATACCATAGTCTGACATAACAGAATTATACCCACTTACTTGACTTGCCATCCCCATAGCGTAGTTAGCAATATAGGATTCCTTACTTACACCTTGAGCTTTTGCTTCTGCTTCTAGTTGGGCTAATGCGCCTGGACTAAGTCGACTAGAAAAATCAGCTGCAATTGCAATTTCATTTTCTTGCTTTAATCTTTCTACTTCTTCAAAGTTGCCAATACGTTCAGCATCTGCCATTCTTTTTGCCATTACAGGATTTACAGCTTGTATTGTTTGTGTATACCCCATATGATCCCTAGTTGTAACTCTTTGGGATTGAGAATAAAATTTGGTGTTTTTTATTGCTTCAGAACTTTCATTGGTTACGTCAGTGTAAGGAACAATATCATAATGTAGTTTTATGTTAGGATCGTATTTTCCACTCTTTCCGTATTCTTCATCCGCTTTTGCTAAACTATTTTTAAATTCCCAATAGTTAGCTGCAGTTGTTTTACCAGATGCGGTCATTGCGTCTGCTAATTTAAATGAGTTTCTTATTCTTGCAGTCCTACCTGCTATCTTTACTAGTTCTGGATCATTCATATATTTCTTAGCAATTTTCATTACACCAGCTGTATTCTTAGGATCTAATAAGTTCACATTATCAGATACTAATCTTTCTATCTCTGCATCTATTTCTTTTGTTGTTCCTGATACTTTATCTATATCCTGTTGTAGATACGCATCTGTTGCTCCAGCTTTATCAGATACTTTCTGTAACAAGGCTAGTTGATTGCCAATCTTTTCCTGCCCCATTTGCGCAATCTTAAATATCATTTCCATATTCAATGGACTGTTAATAGGCTTATAGTCTGAAAAGCTTGGACCGTATAGCATTTGTGGCATTGTATTATATTTTAAATATTATTTTGTTTTTATTTACCTCCTGGTACCACTGGACCTACGAATGAAGAAGGAGCAGTTGTTCCTGATAAGGCTATTTGTCCCGAACCAATTCCTGCAAGCTGCTCTAATAGTTCTTTCATACCATTACCGCCCATTACTTTTATAAGTCCTTCCATTAAATTCTTTTCATTTTTAAGTGCTGACATTTCCCCTAATCTAGTCATACTATCAGTACTAAATTGCTGTAAGGTTTTAGGTAGTATCTGTTGATTATAATTTATTACATTTGCCTTATCTGTAAGATAGGCTTGATCATTTCTAAATCTTTCTGCATCTACTTGCGCTAATGCCATACGTTTAGTATTGTATTGTTGCATGGATGCTGTATTGTTAGCTGCAAAAGCATTATTGATTCCTACTTGTGTATTAGCTGCAATATTACTTGCATTGGCTGCAAAGTTTTTCCAATTAGATGTTCCACGTAAAGAGTCTAATGCAGTATTTTGAGCAGCTTGTAATGCGTACAGTTGCGGCTGCATTGGTAATTCCCATTTCATATTATTAAGATTAGTTGTATCATAGTGGGCTTTATCATACATTTTATTCTTTTTGTTCATTAAATTAGCTAACAAGTTAAAAGCAAACATTGCATTAGTTGGGTCAAATGGTTTTTTCTTTGGTTCACCACTTGGTTGTAGCCCTGGGTGTTCTGGTATA
>CALMTA010000054.1 GCA_937872505.1 uncultured Neisseriaceae bacterium
TAAATAAATCAGATATTGTTATTGTAAAACGTGGAAATGTAAATAACGTTGTAGCATTCACAGGAGATCTTTCTCCCTTAAATCAAGTAGTAATTTCTTCCCAACTTGATGCTCAGGTTTTAAAAGTTTTAGTTAGTGAAGGGCAGTATGTTAATAAGGGGCAAGTATTAGCAGTATTAGATAATAGTGAGATAAAGCAAATTGTTAATAGACAGGAAGCTTTATTAAATAGTGCTAAAGTTAAACTTGCTTTAAGTAAGAATACGTTAGATAAAAATAAAGAATTATTAGATCAAGGTTTTATTTCTAAATTGGGTTATGATAAATTGCAGACAGATTATGAAGATGCATTATTAACAGTGAAGCAAGAACAAGCGGTTTTTTACCAAAACCAAAAGCAGTTATCGGAAACTGTTGTAACTGCTCCATTTTCTGGTTATGTTTATCAAAAAAATATAGATAGTGGTCAAGTAGCAAGTAAAAATAGTAAATTATTTTCATTAGCAAATTTAGATATAATGCAAATAAAAGCAGCTATTCCAAGTGAACAAATAAACAGTATTAAAGTTAACCAGCCTGTTTCTTTTGAAGTTGAGACAAATAATCAAAAATATCAAGGTAAGATTACAAGGATAAATCATGTTGCAGAAATAGGGACTAGATCCTATTTAATTTATATTGAATTTGATAATCGCAATTATAAATTAAATGCAGGACAATTTGTTAAAGGGCAAATTATATTAGATAGTTTAGTAAATGTTTTATATATTCCAAGTAATGCAATACATAATTCTACCGATACTAATAAATCATATGTGTGGTTTTTAGCCAATGGTAACATTATAGAAAAGCCTATTGAAATTATATTAAAAGATGCAATCACTGGTTTATCTGAAAATGATGAAATATTATCTGGCGAAGTTATTTCTATTAAACCAGGGCAAAAAATAAAAGTAGTTGATTAATAAATGGTTTTTAATAATCACATAATTGCTGTTGCGCCAATGGTAGATTGGACTGATAGGCACTTTCGTTATTTTATGCGCCAAATTACTAAGCATACTCGGTTATATACAGAAATGATAGTGGACGATGCAATTATTCATGGTAATTTGGATAAATTACTCGGTTTTAATAGTTTAGAACACCCCCTTATAGTGCAATTAGGTGGTTCAAATCCAGCTAAATTAGCACTAGCTAGTAAAAAATGTCAAGAATTTGGTTATGATGCTATTAATCTTAATATTGGCTGTCCTTCAGATCGAGTGAAATTAGGAAAGTTTGGTGCATGTTTAATGCATGAACCACAGCTAGTAGCTGATTGTATTTCTGCGATGCAGGATGCAGTTAAAATACCTGTCACAATTAAGCAAAGAATTGGTTTAGATTATGAATCGGACTACCAAGGTTTATATGATTTCGTAGCTAAGATAGCGTCAACTGGCTGTAATGAGTTTATTATTCATGCACGAAATGCAATATTAAATGGTTTATCTCCTAAACAAAATAGGGAAATTCCTCCTTTAAAATATGAATATGTTTATCAACTAAAAAAAGATTTTCCAAATCTCTCGATTATAATCAATGGTGGTATTAAAACTGTAGAAGAAATAAATCTTCATTTAGGAAATATAGATGGAGTTATGATAGGGCGGGAAGCTTATTATAATCCATATTTATTTAGTACATTTGATGAGATTTTTTTTAACGACAAACACACAATATTAACTAGATATGAAATAGCAAAAAATATGTCAGATTATTTAATAGATGTAGATTCTAAGGGAATTTTACTTCATCATGTTACACGGCATATGATTGGATTATACCATGGGTTACCTAATGCTAAATTATGGCGTTATACTTTAACAAATGAAATAATTAAAACAAATAGTTTAGATACTTATTTTAATCTTTTGATAAATATGGAAAATGTATTTTAACTTGTCTAATTTTAATTACTATTCTCTAATTAAAATCATTTTTTAAGTAAAGTAACAAAATTGTTACTAATGGTTTTAATAATATATGATTAAAATAATGGCTTTAAATATTTGAACCATTTATTGAGCTTTTTAATGCTTAGCATTAAATTTTTTAAGAGAAAGAGTGTGAATACATGAATCCAATTAGAAACGGTTTAATTGATAATTTACTTAAAAAAAGACCAAACATAGAGACAGAAGAGTCTAATCAAACCCAAAGTAGTTATTTTCATAAAGATAATCCAGTTGAAATAAATGAGTTAGCGCAGAATTATGAAAAGGGCATTGGAGTTCGGAAAAATTTACCCAAAGCTATTAAATTATATAAAAAGGCTGTACAGCTAAATAACATTGATGCAATGAATAGTTTGGCTAAGTGTTATCAAAATGGAATTGGAGTTAGGAAAGATTTATCAAAAGCGATTGAGTTATATGAAAAAGCTATAGAGTGGGGAAATGCAGATGCTACGAATAGTTTAGCACGTTGTTATGAAAATGGTATCGGTGTGAGTAGAGATTTATCAAAAGCGATTGAGTTATATGAAAAAGCTATAGGGTTAGGAAATGCAGATGCTATGAATAGTTTAGCAATTTATTATGAAAATGGTATTGGAATAGATAAAGATTTATCAAAAGCCATTAATTTATATGAAAAAGCTATAGAGTTGGGAAATGCAGATGCTATGAATAGTTTAGCACATTGTTATGAAAATGGTATTGGAGTAGAAAAAGATTTATCAAAAGCCATTAATTTATATGAAAAAGCTACTAAACTAGGAGATGCAGAAGCAATTACTAATTTAGCAATATATTATATGAGCGGTATTAGTGTAGAAAAGAATTTACCCAAAGCTATTAGACTATTTAAAAAGGCTATAAAATCAGATAATTCTACGGCAATGGAGAAGTTAGCTTTTTGTTATCAAAATGGCATCGGTGTAAGTAAAGATTCGTTAAAAGCAATTGACTTGTATAAAAGGGCAGCTGATTTAAATAATATGTTTGCAATTGTTAATTTGGCTAATTATTATGCAGAAGGTATTATAGTAGATGAAGATTTACCAAAGGCTATTCAACTATATAGAAAAGCTGCTAAACTAGGCGATATAGAATCATGGAATATATTAGGAGTTTATTACCACTTAGGAAATGGGGTCAAGCAGAATTTACCTAAAGCTATTCGCTTTTATCAATATGCAGTAGCTCGAGGAAATGTGCGGGCAATGAATAATCTGGCAGTTTGCTATAAAAATGGTGGTGCTGGAGTTAAGAAAGATTTATTATTAGCAATTAAATATGCGCATACGTATTATGCACAAATGCCAGAAAAAAATAATCAGTTATTGTCACTTTTATTGGAAAATACTGAAACGTCTAAAGATAATATAAAAGATGCTTTTGGACCATGTATTCATAAATGGCAAACCTTATTAGGAAATAATGAGTATAGAGCTCATTTTTCAAATTATGATTACTATATTAATAAAGATACTATTTGTAGTATTAGTCAATTACCTTTAGAAGATAATGATGAGGTTATAGTATTTTTTGATAATGTTCCAAGAATAACCGGGGTTATTCATGTTGAAATGTTTTTAGATTATAGAAAAATACTAAATCCTGCAAACCAGCAATTTAATTTATTATTACTAAAAGAAATTGTATAGTGTTATTTAGGAAACATAATTATTTTTTCTATCTTCTAAATAGGATCTAGTAAGCATTACGATATTGTATAATATCACTACAAATAATAGCCATCGTAAAGAGTGAATGCTTACTTTAGTGATAAGAGGCGCTGCTAATAAAACTCCTGGAATTGCAGCTAGTTGCAATATAACGCCTTCTTTTATAGCTAACTTTTTACCCGAAGCTAAAAAAGTATAGGTACTAGCACATTGCATTGTAGCACTAGATGCAGTCATTATAGGAAAAGCTACTAAAGGTGACATATTTAATAAAAATAATAATACTTGAGCAGCAGCATAATTGCCAACGCCGATAGCAGGAAGGCAGCCAACTATGAACATACCGATGGCGCCCATAATTAATTTTATTCCTGAGAGTGCAGTTTCATTACCACCTATTGGTAGGATTCGTATCTGATTTAAAAATAGTATTATACAAACTAAGGTTAAACCAAAAATCATTAGTTCTCTGATAAGCTGCTTGTTTAATTTTGATACAATTCTAGCACTAAGAGCACCGCCAATGGTGCAGGTTATAATTAAAGTAATAAGGGTAATTGGATCAACGTTAATAATTGATAAAAAGAATAAAGCCTGCAAAGTAGTAGGAGTAATTGCTTCAATATTTAGCATACTCGGTAATTTGTCATCTTCTGTCAAGTTCCATAATTTAGAAAATCCAACTATGATTGCAAAACTACCTATGCCTAATGTATCTGCAAAATTTGCAATAAAACCAGTAAAGGCTAGTTTTATTTTTTTTGCTTGGCTAATAATATAATCATGTTTTCTATAGACTAAAAACATTTTATAAAAAATAAGAAGAGTAAATATTACCAGAATAATTTTTATTATTATAAATTCCATTTTATATCCTGTGTTATTAAAATATTTTAATATTAAAATTATGTTAATATTAGCAAATTATTTAAATAGAAAAATATAGTTTAATTAAAAAATACTTTTAGAAAATAATAGATAATCCATTACATAATTATGTGTATAAGCAACATAACGAAATTATAGCAGTTATGCAATGTAGTTGCTGAATTTATTCTATTATTTATAAGAGAGTAAGAATAATATTTTAATAAAGTATACAATGCAATAGTGAATTTTCACTATTGCATTGTATTGTGTTTATATGTGACAATTATTCACTACAAAAATCAAGTTTTATTAAAATGAAAAGCATCTATTAATTTAAGGAGGTGAGTAACTAAGGCTTATAAGTAATAAAGTTTATTTAAGACAATTGAAACGAAAGCTATTTTTAAGGAAGTAAAAATTATGTATAAAATTGTTCAGATTAAACAAAGTTCTTTTAATACTCGGCAATATTTTAGTAATGTATTTTTTAATAAGATTACATCTTTGCTTTATAATTCTTTTCAATCTTCTTTATTTCCCGTAGAGTTTTTAGAATATTTTTGTTTTAGACTCTATCTTTACAAAATATAACAATTTATTAATAAAAAACTATTTAATTAGTCTATAATTGGTTTTAAAAATTATAGAGTTTTTAATATTCTAAAATATAATAATTTATAATTAAACTGTGTTAAAAAATTTATTTGGAAAGAAAAAAATGAAAAAAGTTACTTTGCCTGTGAATTTTAAAAATTATGATTTTAAAAATTTAGCAAAAAAGGAAAAGAATGCGGCTTTAAAAGTACGTTATTTAGCTTTATCGCATATTGCAATGGGCAAAACGGTTTTAGAAGCTGCAGCTATAGTTCATAAAAGTAATAGAATGTTACATAGATGGTTAAATCGTTTAGATCAATTTGGACTTGAAGGTTTAAAGGATAAACCAGGAAGAGGGAGGGATTTATATTTACCTTTAACAAAAGAAGCTGAGTTTAAGGATATTGTTTTGCAATTTACAAGAACTAATGCAAAAAATAAAATAACCGGCTATGATGTTAAGCAACTTCTAGAAAGGCATTATAATATAGATTGTACTTTGCCAACAGCATATAATATTATTCTTCGTTTAGATCTTAAAAAGACAAAGAAATAAAATAAGTTTTTTACTGTAAGTTTGAGCAAAACCTAAGTAATCGTAAGCGAATTTTTCTAAATGCATTGGCTTTTTCTTGAGAAGGATTTTTTGAGTTTTGGTCAATGCGTTGTAGTTTCCTAATTAGCTTATTACCTAGAGATTGAAGGCTGGTGTTTATTAAGTCAGTATTATTAGATAATAGTCCAATTAGTTTATGTAGAGGATAATGCTTTTCTTGTTTTTCGTCATTAGCATTTCTAAAACTATTACGTTTTAAAGTCTCTAAAGAAGAAGTAGATTTTTTATCAAATAAATAAAGGATATCATTAAAATTATTTTTATTTGTAACTGCATTATTAAATTTACCTTTTCCAAAATCTATGTACTTGATTTGGTTATTTTTAGTAAGGATTATATTTTTAGTATGCCCATCTTGGTGTAAAATTTTATCATTATAAAATTGTTCTATAGCTAAAAATATTTGTTCTATTATAAAACAAATGGTTTGCTTATCTCGATTTTCAATTTGCTTTTTAGCTTGGTTTTTAATAAAAGAGTATAAGCTAATATTATTTTTATCATAATCAAGAATAAGAGCAACTTGAATTTTTTCTAAGTCAATATTATTATCTATGTCAAGTAAGTTAAGAATAGTTTCGATGTTATGTGTAGAATCATTTAACTTATTTTTATTTTTTAGTTTAGTTACTTTTCTCATTAAAAATTTAATATAACATTGTTTTTGATTAGAATTTTTTATTGATTTATTTAAAAATTCTTTATATGTTGGGAGAGGGTATTGTAGAGATAGATATCTTTTGCTGTTAAGTTCGTTTAATTTTATATAATTATTTAATCCTTTCTCTACTATAAAATCTTGACTCCCTTTGCTATTGATCGCAAATAAAACTGAATTATAAACTTTTTTATTCACGCCGCCTTTTAAATCATTTAATTTATCTCTTTGCGGTATTTCTTTTTCTTCCGATACAACACCTTCATTATTAAATTTTACTTTAAATTTACGATCTTCCTTATATAAAATACCAAATCCACATGGAACATTATTTTTAAATTCACCTATATATGTGTGTTGTGTATCTTTCCAAAAAATTTTTCCATAACCTTCCATTTGATTTTTATCCTTAAATTCACCTTTATATTTAAATTGCTCATTTTTTATTTTTAATAAGATTTTATTTTTATTATGTGATGAGCTATTTTCTATTTTTTCAAGTGTTCCAGTAATTAAGTCTAAATCTTCTATAAAATTTTCTGATATAAATAAATATCTATAGGTAGTTTTATTATCTAAAACTACTGTTCGTGTAAAATGATAGCTATTATTATTTTTATAGAATTTAATAGTATCTTTAAGGAATGAATGATTTTTTTCATGACGTTCGATGTGTCCTTCTATAGGGATGCCATTTTTCCTTTTAGCAACTATAGTATAATTAAGTTTTTTTCCTGATTTTAAAGAAAAACTTTTATAGGGAGTATTTATTAATTCTTTAATTCTTTTATGTGTGTGAGTTGGAATGTTATATTTAGGAGAAAAACTACAAAACCACCTTGTTTTTGTATTTGAATTATTCCGAAATCCATCAGTATTTTTATGGGTAACAATTATTTTTAGATTTGTTAAAAGATTTTTGGATAGGCAGTTATTAATAATTGAGTTAGCGGTTAAATCGTTATAAATCTCTTCATTTAACTTTTTCTTTATGGTGGGGCTTAAATCATTAAATTTTGGCAAAGTTTTTGATTTGCCTTGATTAAATAATTTTTGTAATTCATCTAAAGTATAGATTAGAGTGTATTTTGCTTTTTCTTGATTTAAATTTTTTTTATTTCTATCTTCACTTGTGTCATTCTTGTTATCTCTATTCAATGCTCTTAATTTTTTATTTATATAGTTATAAATTGATAGAAATGCATTCTGTTTATTTTCTTCCCAAGTTAAATATTTAGTACTTTCATGAGTATGTAAATAATTTTTTACTGATTTAAAGTTTTCCATTTAATAATTAAACCTTTTAAATATAGATAATTGCACTATAAATAATGTTTATTTAATATTTAATAGCTAAACGTTAAAATTTCCCTTGCTAGTTTATATAAGAAGTGATTATTTATACTTTACCAATCTATAGTTTCTATTACATGATTATTGTTGCTATAAATACAAATTTCCCCAGCAATTTTTAAAGATTGCTTAACAATTTCTTCAGCCTTTAATTTACTATGCTCTAATAAAGCTCTAGCAGCAGATTGGGCAAATGCACCACCGGAGCCTATTGCTGCAATTCCATGTTCTGGTTCTAGCACATCACCATTACCAGTTATAATTAAGCTATGTTCTTTATCAGCAACAACAAGCATTGCTTCTAAGCGACGTAACATCCTGTCAGTACGCCAATCTTTAGCCAATTCCACAGCAGAGCGTAATAAGTGGCCATGAAATTTTTCTAGTTTTTCTTCAAAGCGTTCAAATAAAGTAAAAGCATCAGCTGTTCCGCCTGCAAACCCAGCAATAACTTTATTGTCATAAAGCCTGCGAATTTTTTTTGCGGTTGATTTAATTACTATATTACCGAGTGTAACTTGACCATCACCGCCAAGAGATACTTGATTATCTCGTCTAACAGAGATTATTGTTGTGCCACGATACTGTTCCATATGGGTTTTTCCTAAATTTAGATATTTTTTAATTAAAAAACTATATAATTATTAATTTATAAGAACATAATTTTAAACCATATTAATAATTACAATAGCATTTTTATGTTAAAATCATGGAAAATATTTATTACATTAGATAAAAATTAATTGACTATTTTTATTAAATATACGAAAAGAGAAATAAAGCGATGATTAGGATTACTTTAACTGATAATTCTATAAAAAGTTTTGATAAACCAATTGCAGTTCTTGAAATTGCAAAAGATATTAGCCCTAGTTTGGCCAAGGCAACTTTGGGTGCATTTGTAAATGGTATTGAAGTTGATGCCACTTTTATAATAAACAACGATAGTAATCTTAAAATTATTACAGATAAAGATAATGAAGGATTAGAGATAATTCGTCATTCAACAGCACATTTATTAGCACAAGCAGTAAAAGAATTATACCCTACTGCGCAAGTGACAATTGGCCCAGTTATTTCTGATGGCTTTTATTATGATTTTAGTTATGAAAGACCTTTTACTCCGGAAGATTTAATTCTTATTGAAAGAAAAATGCAGCAATTAGTTGAACAGAATCTTCCTATAAAAAGAATAGAGATTACTCGCAATAAAGCCATTGAATATTTTGCTTCTATTGGTGAAAATTATAAAGTCCAAATCATTCAACAGATTCCTGAAGATCAAACTATTTCTTTATATAGCCAAGGCAATTTTACAGATTTATGCAGAGGTCCTCATGTTCCTTCAACAGGAAAACTTAAAGCATTTAAACTTACCAAAGTGGCAGGTGCTTATTGGCGTGGTGACTCCAATAATGAAATGTTACAGCGTATTTATGGTACAGCATGGCGCAATAAAGATGAACTGCAAAACTATTTAAGTATGTTAGAAGAAGCAGAGAAACGTGATCATCGTAAGATTGGCAAGCAGCTAAGTTTATTTCATCTACAGGAAGAAGCTCCAGGAATGGTTTTTTGGCACCCAAAAGGGTGGGTAATGTGGCAGATAATTGAGCAGTATATGCGACAAGAGATTGAAAAAGATGGCTACAAAGAAATTAGAACACCGCTTGTAGTAGACAGAAGTTTATGGGAAAAATCAGGTCATTGGCAAAATTATAGTGAATTAATGTTTACAACTCATTCAGAAAAAAGAGAATATGCTATTAAACCTATGAATTGTCCTTGTCATATTTTAGTTTTTAACCAAGGGTTAAAATCTTATCGTGACTTACCATTAAGGTTAGCTGAGTTTGGATCATGTCATAGAAATGAACCCTCAGGTGGGTTACATGGAATTATGAGAGTTAGAGGCTTTGTTCAAGATGATGCTCATATTTTTTGTACTGAAGAACAAATGGAAGAAGAAGCAATCAAATTTATAGATCTTACATATAAAATATATAAGAAGTTTGGTTTTGAAGATGTAATTTTAAAGTTATCCACTAGACCTGCAAAGAGAGTTGGTGAAGATCATCTTTGGGATTTAGCTGAAGAAGCGCTGGCAAAAGCATTAAAAAATAAGGGTTTAGAATATATTTTACAACCAGGAGAAGGTGCATTTTATGGTCCTAAGATTGAATTTACATTAAAAGATTGCTTAGGGCGAGAATGGCAATGTGGTACTTTACAATTGGATTTTAATTTACCAGAAAGATTGCAGGCGGTATATTTTGATAAGGATAACAGTAAAAAAACGCCAGTTATGCTTCATCGTGCCGCTTTAGGATCTTTTGAGCGTTTTATTGGGATTTTAATAGAGCATTATGAAGGGAAATTTCCTTTATGGCTTGCACCGGTTCAACTCGTAATACTTAATATTTCTGAAAAGCAAATTGATTATACCAAACAATTTTATGAAAACCTTAAAAATAATGGTTTTAGATGTGAGATTGATTTAAGGAACGATAAAGTTGGGTATAAAATCCGTGAAGCGACTTTACAGAAAATACCTTATTTATTAATAGTTGGTGATAAAGAGGTAGATACCAATACTATTACTGTTCGTAAGAGAGATGGTAGTGATTTAGGTCAGATGTCAGAGATGCAATTGAATGATTTATTGCAAGCTGAATTAAATCAATAGTTTTTAATTTTTATTATAAGGAGAAATACTATAAGTACAGAAAAACAGATTCGTATTAATTCTGCTATTACAGCAGAACAAGTTCGAGTGATTGTTGATAATACAGGGGAGCAGCTAGGTGTTATTGATATTGAAGAAGCGTTGAAAAAGGCTGAGGAATTAGGTGCAGATTTAGTTGAAATATCGCCAAATGCTAATCCACCTGTATGTAAAATTATGGATTATGGTAAGTTTAAGTATCGAGAGCAAAAAAAAGCACATGAAATGAAAATGAAGCAAAAGCAGGTTCACTTAAAAGAAATTAAATTAAGACCTGTTACGGATGATCATGACTACCAAATTAAATTAAAAAATGCTAAGCGTTTTTTAGAAGATGGGGATAAAGTTAAATTTGTAGTACAGTTTCGTGGTAGGGAGATGGCGCATCAGGAGCTTGGATTAAGATATTTGGAAAGAGCTGAAAAAGATCTTGCGGAGGAAGCAGTGATTGAGCAGAAGCCAAAAATTGAAGGTAGAAATGCTTTAATGATTGTGACAGGAAAGAAAAAAGTAAATAAAAAAGAATAAAACTCTATTTTTTTACGTTTAATAAAACTGCATAATTTTTATTTCTAGTTATAAAATAGGTGATGATATGTTAAAAATTACTATTAATTCATGGTTTCTGTTATTAATTGCTTTTCTAACTGGTTTAGCAATCCCAGTATCTACTTCCTTACAAAATATAACAGTAGCTTTGATTTGTATTATTGCTTTAGTAGATCCTAATTTAAGAAAAAATATTTTACTTTATAGAAAAAATTATTTTGTAATCTTCTCAGTATTACTTTACTTTGTTTTCTTAGCTTGGATATATAGACGTCAAGCGAGTAGGCAAGATATAAACCATATGCTAATAAAAATGCGAATTCTTATATTATGTCCATTGATTTTTGCTTATTTTTCTCAAGCAAAATATAGAGTTTGGGCGTGTATTGGGTTTATGGTTGGTTGTATTATTACTTTTATAATTTCATTTGCTATTTGTATTTTAAAAAAACCTATTCTATATGCTACAGATGGGGATTGGGCAGTATTCCACTATCATACTTATCATAATTATTTTTTGGCAGTACTTGTAGTTGGTTTAATTTCATTATTATTATATTACTATAAACAAATTAGTCTCACTAAGATTAGATGGATTTATGCTATTATAATATTTTCTACTATTGATATTTTATATTTTGTTCAAGGCCGAGCTGGGCAGGTGTTATTTGTTTTAATGGTAATGGCAATTATTTTATTGTGGAATATTAGAAAAGGGCTTTGGGGTATAATTTTAATTTCGATATTATTACCAGCTATTATTTATACTTCACCAGCCATTAAAAAAGGTTTAAGCAAATTTGAAAATGATATTAATGAATATAATGTTGGGCATTCAATGACCTCAGTAGGGTTAAGGATTGAGTATCATGAATATTCTCGCAAAATGATTATGCAATCGCCAATATGGGGTTATGGAACAGGTAGTTTTCAGTCTGAATATCATAAATTTACAGGTTTTGTTGGTGATGAGTGTCCAAGGCATCCTCATAATGATTTTTATTGGTTATGGATTGAATTAGGATTTTTAGGGCCATTATTGTTAAGTTTAATAACTATGTCGGCGTGTTATTATGGCTTAAAAGCAAAAACTCCGGAAGGTAAATTAGCTCTCGTTATAGCATTAAGTTATGTAGTAGGAGCTTTACAAGGTGGGTTTTATACAGATAACATAAGTAGTTCAGCTTTTATGGTTATGCTCGGTATATTATTATCAGGAAGCACATTAGAGGAAATAATTACTTATAATTTTCCTAAGGTAGTGTAATACTTTTTATAAAGGTGTAGTAATGCAAGTTCAAACTCCTAAAATTAGTATAATAGTATCTACGTATAATTGGCCTGAAGCATTAGATATGGTTTTATCTACTCTTGTTTTGCAGGTATTAAAATATCCTAATGTTGAAATTATTATTGCTGATGATGGATCTTTAAATACAACAGCTAGCGTAATTAATAAATATCTAGAAAAAATTCCTAATCAACTTAAACATATCTGGCATGAAGATGTTGGTTTTCGTAAGGCAATGATTTTAAATAAAGCAGTTGCTAGTGCAAAAGGGGAATACTTTTTATTTTTAGATGGAGATTGTATACCATTCCCGGATTATTTAAGTGAGCATATAAAATTAATGGAAAAAGGCTTTTTTGTGTCAGGTGGTAGGGTTTTGTTATCTAAAGATTTTTCTGAAGAATTATTTAATGATATTAAGAAATTACAAAATATTTATAATTGGGGAGCAATTGATTGGCTTATTGCCCGATTTAATAGAAAAGTAAATAAATTTTTTCCATGGCTGCGTTTTGGTAGTCAATGGTGGCGCTATATTCGCAGCACTAATTGGCAATATCCAAAAGGGTGTAATTTTGGAATGTGGCGTAAAGATTTTCTGCTAGTAAATGGTTTTGATGAAGAGTATAACGGCTGGGGGCATGAAGATGCAGACCTTTTTATTCGTTTACTACATGCAGGTATAAAAATTAAGAATGGACGTTTTGCTGTTTCAGTATTACATGTATGGCATAAAGAAGCAGATAGGAAATTAGCAGAAAAAAATTGGAATAGATTAATTGAGAGATTAGCAGATTATAATTTTACTAAAGCTAATATAGGGATAAATCAATATTAGTTATTCATCATGGCGATCATTAAACTTTTTAGCTTTATCAGTATTTTCAACATTATAACCACCACCTAAAACCTGATATAAATTTACAATATTATTTAATTGTTGAATTTTTGTTTGATTAATATTTAATAGACTATAATCAATATTAATTTTATAATTAATAGTATCAGAAAGACTATTTTCACCAGTTTTATATTGAATTAATGATAGATTATAAATATTATTAGATGCATTTAATGCTAGTTGCTGGTTTAAAAATATATTATGAGTTGTTTGATATTTAGATAAACCATTATCTACTTCAGAAAAAGCATTTTTTACAGTTTGAATATAATTGTAATATGCTGAATAATAATCGCCACGAGCCTTATCAATATCAGCATAAAGCCCTAAATTTAATAGGGGCATTGCGGCAGCTATTTGTAGTGCCCAAAAATCAGTACTGCCATTTATTAATGTACTTAATTGATAGGAGGCAGCACCAAGAGCACTAGTTAAGGAAATTTTAGGAAAAAAAGCAGATGTAGCTACACCTATTTTGGCATTACTTGCTTGAACTTGATATTCAGCGGCAATGATATCTGGGCGCATATTTAATACCGTAGAAGGTAAATTAATTGGAATAATATTATTTATTGATATATTATCAAAATTATTTTTAGTAATAATAGTAGCGGGATTTTTATTGATTAAAACTAATAAGGCATTTTGCGTTTCTACAATATTATTTTCTATCGCAGGTAATTGAGCAGTTAATTGATAAAGTAATTGTTGAGAAATATCTACATTTACATGAGAAATTGCACCAGTTTTAAATTTTATTTTATTAAAATCAAGAACTTTTTTTATATCAGCAATCATTTGCTTTTGCAAAGATAGTTTTTTATGCAAACCTAATAAAGTAAAATAGCTACTTGCAACTTGGCTAATTACATTTAATCTAATAGCATTTTTAGTAGCTTTCTGCATTTGTATATTTAATTTTGCTAAATCTTGATTTTTTATTATTTCAAATATATTTAAAGAATAATTAGGAGTTAAATTTGCATATCCTGAAGAAAAATTTATTGTGTTTTGATTAGCAAAAAATGGAGATAATGCTGGATTATTTATTGAACTTACATGATTATTAGCTTGACCATCTATTCCACCAATGCCCATATTTATTATTGGAACCCATGTCATATAAACTTTTTTAAGTATTGCTTGGGCTTGTATAATATTACCTATAGCCATTTGAATAGTATTATTATTGTTTAACGCTTCCTTAATAAGTTCATTTAACATAGGGTCATGAAATTGTTCCCACCATTTAGTATCAGCAATCTGTAAATTTGCATCTATAATAATGTTTTTATTACTATTCCATGATTGAGGTATATCTATTTTTGGTTTATTATAATCAGGACCAAGAAGTCCACAGCTGCATAAATTAATTCCTAAAAATAAAATATATGTTTTGTAAAGGTTTTTTTTAATATTTAATTTAAAATTATACATTTTTATAACCTTAGTAAAATTAGCTATAAAATCAATCTAGAGTTTGTTTAAATACTTTACTTGCAATTATAATAAAAATTACACTAATAATACAAATAGGAATCAAGTTTGGTATTACTTGTAAAAACTGGTTTCCTTTTAAAATAACTCCTCGAGAAATTCTAATATAATATGTCATTGGTAGACAAGAACCAATTAATTGTGCCCATTTAGGCATACCAAAAAAAGAAAATATATAACCAGAAATCATTAAAGATGGCAATTGATATAGCATACCTAATTGCATTGCCTGCATAGGAGTTGAAGCTAATGCTGAAAAAATCATGCCAATCATTAAATTAGCAATAATAAATGGAGCGGAACTAAAATACAGTAAAAATATATTACTATCAAGGGGCAAATTCACAAGAAATTTACTAAATATCAAAGTAACTGATAGCTGTAAATAACCAAGTGTAACATAGGGCAAGATTTTACCAATTATTATTTCTAACGGTCTTAGGGGAGTAGATAAGAGCATTTCCATGGTTCCATCTTCGTTTTCACGGGTTATGCTACTGGAAGTTAACATAACCATGGTCATTGTTAAAAGTACACCAATTAAGCCAGGAATAATAGATAGTTCACTTTTATTAGCTTCATTATAATTACGATGCATTATTAAATTTACGTTTTTTGTGTTAGAAACAACATTTAAGCCATTTTTAATAAAGTAATCAATTGTTCTTTGTAAAATTGGCTGAAATACACTCACTGCAGTCCCGCTACTACCAGGATCAGAACCATCTAATTCTACTAAAATTTGTGGATTATTACCACGAATAAAATCATGAGTAAAGTTTTCAGGGATAGTAACAATAAAGCTAATTTTACCACTTTCCAATTTTTGTTTTGCTTCTTTAAAGTTATTTGATGTATCTACTATATCAAAATAGGTTGAGGCTTGAAGATTACTAATAATACCCCTAGTTAAAGGGCTATGGTCATAAACTATGACGGCAGTTGGTAAATGTTTAGGATCAATTTTTATAGCAAATCCGAATAAAATTAGTTGGATTAAAGGTATTATTACTAAAATTGCTATAGTACCTTTATCTCTCAATATCAGTTTAAATTCTTTAACCATTAGGCTCCAGATTCGTGTTGGGGAAAAATTTATATTCATTGCATTAGGCTTATAAAAACTTCTTCAAATGAAGGAGTAGTTTTAACAAAGTTATAATTTGGAAAATTTTTTATAATTGCTTCCAAACTAGTAGCATCTTTAGATGAGATACGTAAGTCATTTCCCATAAATGTAATTGAGACTTGGGGATAAGTACTATTTATTGTTTTTACTATATCTAAGCTATTTTCATTATTAGCAGTTATATAACTTTCAACTTTAGAAAATGGGATTATTTCAGCGGTTGTGCCGCTATATAATAATTTGCCATTATTTATATAAACTAACTGTTTGCATCTTTCAACTTCATCCATAAAATGAGTAGTTACTAAAATTGTTATACCTTTTTTCTGAGATAATTGATGAAGATAATCCCAGAAATTTTTGCGCATTTTAGGATCAACTCCAGCTGTTGGCTCATCTAGAACCAAGAGTTCTGGGTTATGAACTAAACAACTAGCTAGTGTTAATACTTGTTTCCAGCCACCAGATAAATTTTTGGCTCTAGTATCTTTATATGGAGTTAATTTCAACTCATTCATTACTGAAGCAATTTTTTCTTTTTTATTATCAACCTTATAAATTCCAGCTACAAATTTTAAGTTTTCATAAACGGTTAGGTCACTATATAGACTAAATTTTTGTGAAGCGTAACCAATTTTTTTTTTGATTAAATTACTTTGAGTAATAACATTATAGTTTAAGCAAGTGCCACCACCGCTACTAGGGATTAATAAACCGCATAACATTCTAATGGTTGTTGTTTTACCACTGCCATTGGAACCAAGAAAGCCACATATTGACCCACGAGGGACTTGTAGAGTTAAATTGTCTACAGCTTTTACATTACCAAAATTTTTTGTTATACCTTTTATGTCAATAGCTAATTCAGTCATTTTATTTCTACTGTAACTGGTTGACCTAAGTGTATCTGGTTCAAATCAGCATTAACTATACGCATTTCAATTTTAAATACTAATTTTTGTCGTTCTTCTCTTGAATAAATAATGGGAGGGGTGTATTCTGCTTGATTAGATATGTAACTAATAATTCCTTGGTAGTGGGAATTATTGCCATCTGTGGAGATTATTACGTTTTGATTTAATTTAATTTTGCCTAAATCTGCTTCAGAAACGAAAAAAATTGCTTTTATATTTTTTTTGGTTATTAAAGATAGTATTGGTTGCCCGCCTTGAACATACTCACCAATGGTAAAGTAAGTATCATAGACTATACCAGATTCTGGAGCAACGTTTTGTTTACGCTCTTTCTGCCATATTTTTTGCGCAGTTAAGATTTCATTATTTTTAATCTGCGCATTTATTGAATTTATTTGATATAGTAATACATCAAGATTCTGCTTTGCCTGATCAAAAGCATCTTGACTGCCAGCGCCAGTTTTATTTAATTTATTTTGTCTATTATAGTTAA
>CALMTA010000055.1 GCA_937872505.1 uncultured Neisseriaceae bacterium
ATGACCACGTTCTTTAGCTTTCTTTAATTCAAATACCGTTCTTCTAGTAACTACTTCGCGTCTATGATAAATAAATTCTTCAATTACTGATTTTATACTTAATAAGCGCGGTTGTCCATTTACTAATGCCACCATATTAATCCCAAAGCTATCTTGCATTGGGGTTAATTTGAATAAGTTATTAAGAATAACATCAGCATTTTCATTGCGTCTTAATTCAATAACTACACGCATACCAGATTTATCTGATTCATCTCTAATTTCAGTAATGCCTTCGATAATTTTATCTTTAACTAATTCGCCAATTTTTTCACATAATTTAGCTTTATTTACTTGGTAAGGAAGTTCATCTATAATGATAGCTTGCCTATCTTTACTTATCTCTTCAAAGTGAGTGCGGGAACGCATCACTACACGACCACGCCCAGTTTTATAACCATTATGTACGTCTTTAATACCAAAAATAAACCCACCTGTAGGAAAATCTGGGGCTGGTATTATTTTTATTAATTCTTCAATGCTAATTTGCGGTTCTTTAAGAAGAGTTAGACAAGCATCAACTACTTCACTTAAATTATGAGGTGGAATATTTGTTGCCATTCCCACGGCAATTCCTGAGCTACCATTAATTAATAGATTTGGTAATTTGCTGGGTAAAACAAGGGGTTCGTGTTCATTTCCATCATAGTTAGGGCCAAAATTAACAGTCTCTTTATCAATATCAGCTAACATTTCATGAGCAATTTTTGCCATACGAATTTCTGTGTATCGCATGGCAGCTGCTGAATCGCCATCTACTGAACCAAAGTTACCTTGCCCATCAATTAACGGATTTCTTAAAGAGAAATCTTGTGCCATTCTAACAATAGTATCATATACAGCAGTGTCACCATGAGGATGGTATTTACCAATTACATCCCCCACAATACGTGCAGATTTTTTATATGGTTTATTCCAATCATTAGATAATTCGTGCATAGCATATAATACGCGTCTATGAACTGGTTTTAAGCCGTCTCGCACATCAGGTAATGCACGTCCAACAATTACGCTCATGGCATAATCGAGGTACGATTGCTTCATTTCTGTTTCAATGTTTATATTTATAACATCTTTAGCAAAACTTGGTATTAATGTATTTTGTTCATCACTCATGAATTTTTTTCCTTGAATTTATTCTTTGAATTTCATCTTTTGCTTCAACGAAAGCCTGATTGGTAACTTTTATTTCGCCTTGAAATGGTTTATCAATTTCAAGAATAAGCCAAATAGATGACCCCATAATTATATTTTGACTCATTATAATTATTAATGAAAATAGAAGATTTCCGGAATATATTGCACCGGTCCAAAAACAACCAACAATCATTATTACGATAAAAAAGCCAAGTAACACACCATTTAATTCTCCCGGCAAATAACTCAAACGATCAGTTCTTACTTGTGCAAGTTCTTCAATCGCTATTAATAAACGATTATAAGCAAATTCATTAGTTCTAGAATTATTTGGTAAATAATCATTAGCAATTTTTACGAAATTTTGAAAATCTAGTAAAGTTTCATTATTTAAAAATCCTATTTCAAGCGATTTATATTCTTTATTTATAACTGAGTCTAAGTATTTCATTAATGCGGTTCGCAGTTTTTTTGTATATTTTGGATCCTTTGGTAACTCAGAATAGCTATAAACTCTTTCAATTTTTTGGGCTTCCATATTTGTTACTTGTGTTAAATTCCTTAAATTATGCCAATTAATTGCAATCCAAAAAGTTATTAGCATAGTAGAAAAAAATAAAACAGTTTGCCATACTATTTTAGTAACTATTTCATATTTATCAACTTTTTGAAAAAAAACTCTTGATATTTTATATCCCACAAAACTGACAGAACAGCAGAATAAATAAATTATTAGTAAAGCAGTCAGATATGAAGCATTATAAAACCAATGTGGCATGATAAATCTCCAATCTTTTTAAAAATATACTCGATATATAATTTTCAAAAAAAGCCCAATTAAGAATAGTATTTTAACATATTAACCGTGTTAAAGTATGTATAATTCTATTGATTTTTATTGAAATATTAGATTGGTAGAGTAAAGTTTAACGATTACTGCCTTTTACCATTTTAAATTCAAATAATCTACATTCTAATGCTCCATTAAATAATGGAGTTTTAAGGCTTGGTTTTAAGCGCATTAATTTAGGTAAGCGAAAGTCTGCAGTAAAGAAATAACATAGCCAATTTGCATAGTTATTTTTAAGGTGAGTAGCTAATTTGGGATAAAATTCAGCTAAATGATGTTGTTCTTCTAAACGAATACCATAAGGAGGGTTTGTTAGAAGTATTCCATTTGTAGCAGGGGCTTTTTTATTTATAAAATCTCCGGATTCAAATTTTATATAATTATTAAATTTCATAGAATATGCATTATCTTTAGCAATAACTATTGCATTATTATTTATATCGCTAGCATATATTTGTATTTTACGGGAATAATCAATAGCATTTTTGGCTAAATTTTTTTGTTTTTGCCAAGTATTTTTTTCAAAATGAATAAATTTTTCAAACGCGAACTCGCGGCTTAGACCGGGAGCGATATTAAGACCAATGCTAACAGCTTCTATGGCAATAGTTCCACTGCCGCACATAGGGTCATAAAATGGAGTTTGCCAATTCCAATTAGTTAATTGTATAAGAGCTGCAGCTAAATTTTCTTTTATTGGTGCTTCTAGCTTGTTTTGCCGGTAGCCGCGTTTAAATAACGCCTCTCCTGAAGTATCTAAATAAATAGTTGCAGTATTATTAGTTAAAAAATTATAAATACGCATATCTGGGCTATATTTATTTACGTCGGGCCGAGAATTATATTTAGCCATAAAATAATCACAAATTGAATCTTTTACTTTTAAGGTAATAAACTCGAGACTTTTGAGTGGGGAATTAATTGCTGAGGTAGAAACTTTTATTTTATTATAATGGCTAAACCAATTATCCCATTTTACGGTTTGAGTTAGATCATAAATATCATTTTCATTTTGATAGTTGCCAAATGCAACTTGAATTAGTATGCGGCTGGCTACCCGGCTTTTTAAATTTATTTGCATAATGGTATCAAGATTAGCATCAAAAAGAGCTCCGGCTTTAACAGGATTAACATTATTAGCCCCAAGAGTTTGTAGTTCATTTACTAATAAGTTTTCAAGGCCACGGCTAATAGTGGCAAAACATTTATACATTTATTTTCCTAATTTATTTAAAACAATAATTAAAAGCCTGGCTTAAATCTGATGCAGCTACAATAGTGACATTATCAAATTTATTTTTTGGTTTATTAGCGGTAGGAATGATTATATTTTCAAAACCTAATTTTACAGCTTCTTTGATTCTATCTTGTCCTTTTTGCACGGTGCGAATTTCTGAAGCTAATCCAATTTCCCCAAATACAGCAAGTTTTTCTGGCAATGGTTTATTTTTAAAAGAAGAGATAATAGCTAGAGCAACAGCTAAATCAATTGCAGGTTCAGATATTTTAACGCCGCCTACTATATTTAAAAATATATCTTGATCGTAAAGTGGTATATCTAAGTGGCGTTGAATAATTGCAATTAACATGGCTAATCTATAATTATCCATACCAACAGCTAAACGTTTAGGTGGCATAATATGTGATTGTGATACTAATGCTTGAACTTCAACTAATAATGGCCGTGAACCTTCTTGTGTAATTAGAATACTGCTACCAGGAGTTTTATGGCGGAATGAGGAAAAAAAAATAGCTGAAGGGGTATTAATTTCTTTTAAACC
>CALMTA010000056.1 GCA_937872505.1 uncultured Neisseriaceae bacterium
TACTTCTGCTTTAGAAGAATATAATTCGCTATTAACTAGTTTTAATAATAAATTTTCAGATCTATCTATAAGACCTGCTTTTTGAAAATCTTTTGCAAGTTCTAACCTTACTTTATCTTTTTCTTCACCTGAAAATAAGAATTGAGAATTTAATAGTTTATTATGTAACTTAATAGCTAGATCGTTTTCTCCACGATTACGGTATAATTTTCCTAGACTAAGCTGTAATTCTGTTAATTGTGGTTCTTGTTCAATAATATCTCTTATGTTATCACTTGCTACACCAGTTTTATTTTCGATAAGAGCATCAATACTATCAAATAATCGTTTAGGTAATTGTTTAGCTTGCTTTATTACAGTTTTCATATCTATTCGCCCCGCAAACCACCCAAAAGCAAAAAATAACGGAGTTACAAGTAGCCACAAAACAATATTATTCAAAATGATACCTCTTAATTGTTTGATTTATCTAATACTTTATACTCATTATTTTTATTTATTTTGAAAATCTTAGCTTTAAGTTCTACGATTTTTATAATATTAATTAATAAACCAATTATAATGCCGATTATTAGAAATAATAAAAGTATTATTATTAAAGGCAATTGTATTACATATATATTGAATATACTAAGTTTTACAGTTTGGAGATTGTCTAGTATTAAAACTAAAATAAGAATAAAAAGTATTATTTTTATTGCCCATTTAATATATTTGTATATTTTCATAATTCACTCATTGTAATGGATAATAACTAATTTCTTTATTTGTAAATAGATAAAAAATGCTAGTGCCAACATTATATCATATAACATGTTATATATTTATTTTTACTTATTTAATATTAAAGTCAAATTTTAAATAATTGAGGTAAAAATTTAATATGATAAAATGCTAATATGAAAGCAAATAGAAATATAATTTAATATAGGAATATAATGACTGCTAGAATCAAACAATTACCAGATTACTTGGTAAATAGAATTGCAGCTGGGGAAGTTGTTGAACGACCAGCCTCAGCATTAAAAGAATTAATTGAAAATAGTATTGATGCAAAAGCAACTAAAATAATAGTTGAACTTTTAGAAGGGGGCATAAAACAAATAAAAATAGTTGATAATGGAGAAGGTATATTTCAAGATGATATTGCTATAGCCATTAATAGACATACTACTAGTAAAATTTCTAGTGAAGATGATTTATATCAAATTAAAACATTAGGGTTTCGGGGGGAGGGGCTTGCTTCTATTGCTTCTGTTTCACGATTTATGCTATCAAGTAAGGTTGCGGATTATAAACATGGTTATAAAATTAATAGTAATTTTGGTATAGTTAGTGAAGTGATGCCCACAGCATTAAACGATGGAACTATTATTGAAGTTAATGATTTATACCATAGTATTCCTGCGAGAAAAAAATTTTTAAAAACTGAAACTACAGAGTATTCTCATTGTAAAGCTATTTTTGAACGATTAGCATTATCGTATTGTGATATTTTTTTTGAATTTTATAATAACGGAAAAATGATTTATAGATTAAGTAATGAGACACATCTAAATAGGATAGTAAATATATTTGGTGAGAGCTATTCTTCTAATTATTTTGAAATAAATGAAATGTCAAATAAAGAGTTATCAATATCTGGGTATGTTTATCATCCTAGCTATTCTTCTAATAGCAAAATAATACAGCACTTTTATATAAATGGTCGTTTTGTAAAAGATAGAGTTATCCAAAATGCAATAAAACAGGCTTTTAGTGGAGTTTTGCATCATGAGCATCAACCCCAATATATTTTATTTTTAAAAATTAAATTT
>CALMTA010000057.1 GCA_937872505.1 uncultured Neisseriaceae bacterium
TAAGTCAAGATTATTTTCCACAAATTTAAAACTACTTTTATCCTGAATTAAAAATATCTTTATTGCTTCAATTAAACCATTTATTAAATGTTTTTTTGGTAAAGTATTTAATAAATTTAAATTAATTATAACTGCCTTTGGTTGGTAAAATGCCCCGATTAAATTTTTTCCAAATATAGTATTAATTGCAGTTTTTCCCCCTACACTACTATCTACCATGGATAATAATGTAGTCGGAATTTGAATATATTTAATTCCCCTCATATAAGTTGCAGCAATAAACCCTGCTAAGTCCCCAATAACTCCACCTCCAAAAGCTATACAAAGACAAAAACGATTAATCTGATTTTCAAACATTTTAAGTTCAATCTTTTCTTTTACTGCTGCACTTTTAGAACTCTCACCCGGTTTAACTTCTAATAATAATACCTTATATCCTTTATTTATTAGATAATTTACAAAGTTTTTTGCATATAATTTAGAAACTGTTTTATCTGTAATTACAACTATATCTTTACCGGTATAATGTTTTGAAATTAATTCAATAGAATTATTTAATAAATCATTCCCAATATATACAGGATAACTATTATCTTCTATATTTTTTAAACTAATTTTTAGTTTATGCATTATTATTTCCATTTAAATAGCGGTAGAAAGTCTAATTAGATTATTGATAAGCGGATATATGGTTGAAAAAATCTATAATGATTAGTAGCGAATTAAATTAGCCCCCCAAGTAAATCCGGCTCCCACCCCTTCTAGCATAAGAATATCCCCACGCTTAATTTTATTACTTTTTACTCCATAATCTAATGCTAAAGGAACTGACGCTGCCGATGTATTACCGTGCTTTTCTAAAGTTACTATGACTTTATCTATAGGGATAGATAAAGTTTTTGCTGCAGCTTCAATAATTCTAATATTTGCTTGATGAGGGATTAACCAATCAATCTGTTCTTTTTTATAACCAGTTTTATTTAATAAAGTAGAAGCAACAGCAGTAAGATTTTTAACAGCCATTTTAAATACTGTTTTACCATCTTGATATAAGTAAGGACTGCCAACTATCTTGCCGCCTCTAATCCCCCCATTTACATTTAGAGAGATATCCCCTGTTCCATCTGCATATATTTCACTGCCAATAATCCCTGCTTCATGGCTTGACTGAAGTATAACCGCCCCTGCTCCATCACCAAATAATATGCAAGTATTGCGGTCATTATAATTAATAATATTTGACATGGCATCTACACCAACCACAAGGATAGTTTTTGCCATATTATTTTTAATATAACAATCTGCTGTAGTTAATGCATAAATAAAACCTGAGCAAGCGGCTTGTAAATCAAACGCGGGTATATTATTTGTAATTTCTAATCTTTTTTGTAAAGTACAAGCAACAGATGGACATATTATATTTGAAGTAAAAGTAGCAACTATTATTAAATCAATATCGTTCTTATTTAAATTACTATTTTTTAAAGCATCAATACTTGCTTTGTAAGCCATATCAATTGTAGATTCATCTATTGCAATAATATGCCTTTCTTTTATTCCACTTCTAGAAGTAATCCATTCATCTGATGTATCTACAATCCTTTCTAAATCTTGATTTGATAAAATTTTTTCTGGTAAATAACTTCCTGTCGAGATAATTCTTGAATAGAGCATTGTAAAATAATTCCTATAACATATTAAGATCTTTAAATTCATTCAATTCTTTTTTAATCTCATCTTTTTCTATAAACATTTGGTGATGTGAAGCTAAATAATCTATTAAAAGATTGATAACTCCAGCATTTATTTCATGATACGCTTGTTCTAATGCGTAATAAAAAGCAATTTCATCAGCTCCACCATGACTTTTAATTACTAATCCATTTAATCCTAATAAAACTGCACCATTATATTTTCTAGGGTCCAGATGTGATTTTATTCTTCTAATAACTGGATAAGCTAAAATTCCTAATAATTTAGTTAATAAAGACCCAGTAAATTCTTTTCGAATAAAAAAAGCAATCATTTTAGCAGCACCCTCGATACTTTTTAAGGCAACATTGCCAGTAAAACCATCACAAACTACAACATCAACAGTGCCTTTATTAATATCATTTCCTTCTACATTTCCATAAAAATTTAAATTACTATTTTTTAATAATTCAGATGCTTTTTTTATATCTTCATGCCCTTTTATTTCTTCTGTTCCAATATTTAATATTCCAACACTAGGAGCTTCTTTACCCGTTATTCCTTTCATTAACTGTGCGCCCATAATTGCAAATTGAAAAAGATGTTCTGGTGATGATTCAATATTTGCTCCAAGATCAAGAAAACAAACTTCTCCATTTATTGCTGGTAATATTTTTGCAATTGCTGGTCTTTCAATTCCTTCCATCATACGTAATACAAATCGAGAAATAGCCATAAGTGCCCCTGTGTTTCCAGATGAAACAACAGCTTGAGCTCTACCTTCTTTTACCAAATTTATGGCAACACGCATTGATGAATCTTTTTTTGTTCTTAAAGCATTTTGGGGAGATTCATCCATTGTTATTACCTGGCTAGAATGAACGATTTCAATTCGATCTTTTAATTTTTTTAAATCATTATCTAGATATTTCTTGATTAACTCAATATCACCGATTAGAATTAAATTTACATTTGGATTTTTATTTAGAAAACGAACACAAGCTGGTATTGTAACTTTAGGACCATGGTCGCCGCCCATAATATCAACTGATATAATAATAGACATAATTATCTACTTTTAAGTATTAAAATTAAAAATATATTTTTAATTTATTTTAATTAACATTAATATTAAAAACAATAAATCTAATTTAAATTTAAGTTTATACTTTAATTATTGCTAACAACTAATAATTAAAGTATACCTTAATATTAATTCTATTACTCACTTTTATTTTTAATTACTTTTTTACCACGATAAATTCCATTTGGGCTAATATGATGACGCAAATGTGTTTCACCAGTCGTTGGTTCAGTCCCTATACTAGGAATATCTAAAAAATCATGAGCTCGACGCATTCCCCGTTTAGATGGAGATTTTTTATTTTGTTGAACAGCCATTTTTTCCCTCAATATTAAATTTATTTATTAACTTTTTAATTCACCAAATGGATTACTCGTCTTATCTTTATAAAAGATTTGAACACAGCTATCATGTTTTGGTGCAAGCGGCAAAATTGTTATTATTTCATCTTCAATAAAACTTAAAACATCAAATTCTAAATCAAAAAGTAAACCATCTGATTCAAGTGATTCCTCACCAAATAGTAAATTATCTAATTCTTCTTCATTATCAAAAATAGGTAATACTGCATTATATTTAATGGGAATTACCATTGGTTCTAAACAATTTTGGCACAAGGTAGTAATTTTACCATAAATTAGCACATTTAATATAGGTCTATTTGCACTATCTAAATCACCTTGCATCGAAAATGAAACTTCGCCATCTAAATTTTCATCTGTAAACAAATCTTTTAATCTTTGAAATTCATCAAAATTTATTGTTTTATTTATTAATTGTTTATGCTTAGCAAATTCTTTATTGTTAATTATCAACATAATAAAATCTTTCTTATGTTAAAATTACTGCATTATTTAATAATGCAATTATACTATAATTTCCAAATTATTTTTTGGAAAAATTGCTATTTATCTGCCGTAACTATAATACAAGCTGCATTATAATGCAACTTTTCTAGGAATGCTTCATGACAGAAAAAAAACTTATTCATACAAAAAATTTTGAAATTCGTTGGGGAGATATGGATGCATATGGACACATGAATAACACTATGTACTTATTTTATACTCAAGAAGCTAGATTTGAATTACTAACAGACAATGGGATTGAAATTAATTTAAATGGAATAGCCCCTGTTTTAGCTTATACTACCTGTAAATTTATTAAACCTATAATGTATCCTGAATCTATTTTAGTAGAAACATGGTTAGTAAGTATTGAAAATAAAAAAACTATTTTTGAACACATAATTAAATCTAAGACTAATTTAGAATTGATTTATGCTATTGCAGAAGCAATCATAGTTTGGTATGATTTTTCAACTAAGAAAAGTATTGAAATGCCTCATCATTTAAAAGAAATTATCTCAAAATAAAATAATAATAATAATAATAATAAAAAGAAATTAAAACTATGCAACTTGCCTGTAAAAATTTAACTGTTTCTTATCATCATCACCCAGCTATTCATCACCTTACATGCGATTTTAAAATTGGCACAACTACCGCTATTGTAGGATCAAATGGTGCTGGGAAAAGCACCTTATTAAAAGCTATTCTTGGAGAATTAAAACCAGATACTGGAGAAATAATAATTCAAGGAATCAATAAAAAAGATATTGCTTATTTGCCTCAATCTATTGAATTAGACAATTTATTGCCTTTATCTGTTTCTGATGTTATTTTATTAGGAAGCTGGCATACAATTGGTTTATTTGATAAAGTCAATTATGATTCTCAATTATTAGTAAATGATTGCTTAGAACAAGTAGGTCTTTCTGGCTTTAATAAAAGGTTTATCCATGAATTAAGCAAAGGACAGTTGCAAAGAGTTTATTTTGCAAGAATAATAATGCAGCAAGCATCTATAATTATTTTAGATGAACCATTTAACGCAATAGATAGTAAAACTATTACCGATATTCAGCAAATTATTAAAAAATGGCATCAACAAGGTAAAACGGTTATAGCTGTCTTGCATGATTTACAACAAGTAGTTGCCTCTTTTGAATATACACTTCTACTTGCTAAAGAATTAATATCCTATGATAAAACAGCTCTAGTCTTAAATAAGGAAAATCTTTCCAAAGCATATTCTAATAATTTTTTATGGCTAGATAATAATTTTTGCAGATTTGAAGAAAATCCTAATACAAGCTCATCTTTCTAAATAATCTAATTTAGAATTATAATTATCTTTTATTGTAAATAAACTCAAAATGGCAAATGTTAATACTAAAATAATTAAATATTTTAAATAATAAACTCCTAAATGCATATTTGCTAAGCTATAACTAATTATTATATTAAAAAATATACCGCTTAATCGCCCTAACGCAAATAAACTATTAGATGCAGTATTTCTTAAATTTGTACCATATGACCTACTAACTAATTGAATCCATATAGGTGGATAAGATCCTCCTATTACACCTATTATAATGCAATATATAAATAAATTTTGATCATTTATATATTTTAGAGGAAATAGCAATATAAATAAAATTAAAATAAAGCTAATTGTTAAATATTTAGTATAACTCTTTATTGCATTCATAATAGGGCTACTAATTAATAAGCCAATTACCCCCCCTAGGAAAAACCCTAAAAGAATAGTTTTTATTGCACTAGAGAGATCTTGGTTTAAATTCATTAAACTAGGAAATATAAATATAATTGAAATTATAAGATTAAATGGAGTTATTAATAAAAATAACTTTAAAGTTTTTAGAAATGTTTTTGAATTACTTATAATTATAGAAATATTACCTTTATCAATATTATTCTGCCTATATATATTTTCAAATAAAATTGATTCATAAACTTTTTTACGTCCTAAATAAAGTAAAATTCCTGATATGCCCCCAAATAAAAACATTATCTGCCAAGAAATAAAACTAAATATTAGTGAAGTCAACCCACCTAATATTCCACAACCATAGAGTAAAATTGAAATTTTATGTGATCTATAGCTATCTTTTACTATTTCACTTATTAAAACACTAGATGTAGCAAATTCGCAAGCAAGCCCTGCTCCAGTTAAAAAACGAATAAAACAAAATAGAGGGATAGACTTGATAAATAAAGAAGCTAATATTGAGAATGAATAAAGTAAAATGCTATAACGAATCACATATACTCTACCAAATTTATCTCCTAAAATTCCAAATATAATACTACCCAAAAATATACCAACGGTATACCAATTAGTTATATAAAGATATAATTGCTGAATTTGCGTAGGATCTATAACCCCAAATTGCTGCTTAATTAATTCTACATATCCCGAACCAAATATTGATAAATCATAAAAATCAATAAAATATCCTATACAAACTAGAATAATTGTATAATTATAATTGAATGTTTTATTGCTAATATTAGTATATGTCATAAAAATGCTTTATAAAAAACTAAAGTGCTTATTATACTGTAATAATTAATTTTTTAGGTGTATTTAAATAAAAAATTATAATTTGTGTTGACAAAATAAGCAATAATCACATACAATTGCGTCCTCTAACATTTAAATTAATTAGAGAAATATCGGGGTGTAGCGCAGTCTGGTTAGCGCACTTGATTTGGGATCAAGGGGTCGTGAGTTCGAATCCCACCACCCCGACCATTTTTAATAAACGCAGGTTTTCCTTACCTCTAAATAGATGTGCTCGTAGCTCAATCGGATAGAGCACCGGCCTTCTAAGCCGGGGGTTACAGGTTCGATTCCTGTCGGGCACGCCATATTAATGGTGGACGTAGCTCAGTTGGTAGAGTCCCGGATTGTGATTCCGGTTGTCGTGGGTTCGAGCCCCATCGTCCACCCCATTTCTAACCAAAAAACTCATCTTAGATATTTATTTTTTAAGAAAACTTATAAATTTAATATTTTAGGAATTTTAAAAATGCAAAAAATATTAAAGGTGCAAAATAATGTGGAATACAAATCAGTATAATAAATTTTGGCAGTTTAATAAAAATAAAACAATATCACTACAATAATATAACTTAACCTTAAAGTAAAATAATTATTATTATTTGTGATATAATTAAGGCTTATAAAATAGGTAATTATGACAATAATTTTAGGTATTGAAACTTCTTGCGATGAAACTGGCATCGCCATTTATGATAATGAAAAAGGCCTTTTAGGAAATATTTTATATTCTCAAGTTAACTTACATAATCTATATGGTGGTGTAGTTCCTGAGTTAGCATCTAGGGATCATATTAAAAAAATTATCCCCTTAATAGAAAAATGTTTAGATAAAGCTGATATTTCATTAGACAATATTGA
>CALMTA010000058.1 GCA_937872505.1 uncultured Neisseriaceae bacterium
ATTTATTTTACCAACAGAATTTTCTGATGGTTTTTATTATTGCATATTAGAAAAAATTTCTTAGTTAATATTTGGTTTAAATAAAGTATAATATTGTAGAAAAATATAAGGGGAGAGCTTATTAATAAAATGAAAATATTTAATACTTTTAGTAAGTTAAAAGAAGAATTTATTCCTATAGAAGCTAATAAAGTTAGAATGTATGTATGTGGGCAAACAGTATATGATTATTGTCATTTAGGTCATGCAAGAAAAGCAGTTGCTTTTGATATGATTCGTCGTTGGTTTATAGCATCAGGATACAAAGTAACTTATGTAGAAAATATTACCGATATTGATGATAAAATAATTATAAGAGCTATAGAAAATAATGAAAGTATTTGGCAATTAACGAAGCGTTTTATTAATTACATGCATGAAGATTTTTTTAAGTTGGGAGTTTTAAGACCTGATATAGAACCAAAAGCTACAGATTATATACCACAAATGATAAAGATTATTGAAGAGTTAATAAAAAAAGGTTATGCTTATTTGGCTTTAAATGGAGATGTTTATTATTCAATAAAAAAATTTACTAATTATGGAAAACTATCAGGAAAATCCTTAAAAGATTTAAGAATGGGCGAAAGAGTAGAAATAGATCCTAATAAAAATGACCCTATGGATTTTGTATTATGGAAATCTTCAAAAGAGAATGAACCTTATTGGGATTCTCCTTTTGGAAAAGGTAGACCAGGCTGGCATATTGAATGCTCAGCTATGGCAGAAAAGTTATTAGGAAAAAACTTTGATATTCATGGAGGTGGTCAGGATTTATTATTTCCCCATCATGAAAATGAAATAGCACAAAGTGAAGCTCATAATAATTGTAAATTTGCAAATTATTGGCTTCATAATGGTTTTTTAAATATAAACGATGAAAAAATGTCTAAATCTTTAGGTAATTTTTCAACAATACGAGAAGTTTTAAATGAACATAACTCTGAAGTTGTAAGATTTTTTATGTTGAAAACACATTATCGTAGTCCTTTAAATTTCAATTCAAAAATTTTAGAGGAAGCTAAACATAGTCTTACAAGATTGTACACATCTATTAAAAACTATTCAAATTCAAGTTTAACAAATATTGATTGGAATAATGAATTTGCTAATAGATTTAAGAAGGCAATGGATGATGATTTTAATACACCTTTAGCAATAAGTGTTTTATTTGAGTTAGTCTCAGAAATAAATAAACATGCTGATTTAAAATTAGTAAATTTATTGATATCATTAGCTAACACAATAGGAATTTTAGAAAAATCACCAGTTGATTTTTTACAGGATGGTAATAAAATATCTGTAGAAGAAATTGAAAGTTTAATAAAAAAACGCGAAGAAGCACGTCAAAATAAAAACTTTCAATTAGCTGATAAAATTCGCCAAGATTTATTAAATAATAATATTGTATTAGAAGATAATTTAGGTATTACAACTTGGCGTAAAGGATAGATTAAAAAAGTTTAATAAACTTTTTTCGAGTGTATTTTTATAATAGTCTAAGTTTCATGAATAATTTTTCTATAATCTGATAAAAATTTATTAATTTTATCTTCGGTACTACGTGGAAATACATATATCCCATATTGAGATTCACCCACAGGCATTAATCCATATTTTTTACCTAAATATAACTTTTTTTCTGCGTTTATTGGTGCTGGAATTATTATACTTAATTGATATGAATTAAAGTGTAATAATGGGTTATTATAGCCTACAATTTCAGCAATTTGAGAATAAAAATTTTTAGCTCTAGCTAGGCATTCATCCCATAAAATAGCTAAATTTGTTTTTTTATTATTTATATCAGATATATCTAATGCTTTTTCTAATAATAGATAAAGTTCTAAACTAAATATTCCTTGTCTAGAACCAGAAAATGTTATATCAATAGCATCTTGTATAATATGAATTCTAACATCATCCTCTGAAAAAACATTAGCTAAATAAGATTTTTTTCCTAAAGCTACACCACTTATATTATATGCTCCTAGAAATTTATGTCCGGAAAATGATAATGTATCTATTAAATCAAAAATTGTGCTGATATCTTTATAGATTTCTAGATATGGAATAAATAAACCATATATAGCACCATCTCCGTGTATTTTATATTTACCCAGTACATATTTATCAAGTAAATTTTTTATTTGTATAATATTATCTATTGAACCATCTATAGTGGCACCAAAATTAGCTGAATAAATTACAGGTTTATTTAGATTTCTTAAAATTAATTCTAAATGTATAATCAATCCCAGAGTAAGTAGCATTAATATTTATTATTTCTATATCTAATTGGTTAGCAATTTTTTTTAATGAATAATGGCTACGTGAAGAGCATAATAAAACAGGCTTAACAATAAATTCTTTTAAAAGATAATTTCTATGCCACCATAAACAAGCAAAATTAGCTTCTGTTCCTCCAGAGGTAACATAACCAAATTCATTTGGTAAATTAAAATGTTTTCCTAGTATTTTCATCAATGCAACTTCAATATCTTTGATATTATCGGTAGTATATGCTCCATGATAATAAGGGCTTGCAATATTATTTAAATAAGTTGTACTCATAGAATTATCTTGTATTCCTAATAAGCTAAGGTCTATTTCAAAAGCATGTTTTCTATTTACTGGGTACCCTAAAGCCAAAGCGTTTGGTTCACTTGCATTTAGTCGTATTTGATTAATTGTTTTGCTATCTATATGAGGATTTTTCATATATATTTTTCTACAAAAAATTTATTAGAGAAAAGATTTTATATTAAATTAGTAATAGTGGTTATCAAATTAATTTCCAGAAAATCTAGATTTTAATAAATCAATTTCATTTTTATCAATTTTTTGAATTAAAATTGATTTTTTTGGAATAGATATATTTGATTGAAAAGTATTATGATCAAGTACTTTTAATGCTGAGGTGATTTCAGGATCTTGATCACAGGAAATAGTTGATAACATTTCTTTTGCAATAGCTGGAATAAAAGGAGATGAGGAAATTGCTGATATTTTTATAATATAGAAACAATTAGCAATAATTCTGCTGGATTTTGGCAGATCATTTTTTACATATTCCCAAGGTTTATTAACAGTAACATATTCATTGCCAAAACTCCAAATTTTTCTGAGAGTTTTCATTGCTTCTCTAAATTTTAGTTGACGGACATTATGATCAATATTATTTAGTAATTCGCTAAGCTGTTGATGAATTTTTGAAAAATCTTCATTATTAGGTAAATCTAATGATGGAATTTTGCTATCAAAATATTTATGGGCTAAAGCACATACACGAGATACTAAATTTCCTAAAATATCTGCTAAATCTTTATTAATTACTGCTACAAAATCATCAAATGTAAAATCAAAATCGGAAGATTCAGGAGCATTTGAAAGTAAAAAATATCTCCAGTAATCTGCAGGAAAGATGGTTAATGCATCGTCTAAAAATACACCTCTTTTAGAGCTAGTAGAAAATTTGCCACCGTCATATGTAAGCCAATTAAATCCTTTGATTTGATCAACAAGTTTCATATTAGTATTAATACCAAGCAACATGGCAGGAAAAAATATTGCATGAAATGGAACCTTATCTTTTGCCATAAATTGGATATAATCTACATTTTCGTTATTATTCCACCAAGATTTCCAGTTATTAAGATTACCTTGTTTTTCTGCCCATTCTTTGGTAAAACTTATATAAGCTATAGGAGCATCAAACCAAACATAGAAAACTTTATTTTCATAATTTGCTTTAGGTATTTTTACTCCCCATTCTAAATCTCGAGAAATACATCTTTCTGTTAATCCCTCGCTTAACCATTTATTAGCAATACCTTTTGTAACATTTGACCAATTTTTATGTTTGTTAACCCATTGGCGTATTTTTTCTTCCATTTTTTTAAGGTCAAAAAAAAGATGTTTAGATGTTCTTACTTCTAAATTTTTACTACCACTAATAGATGAATAGGGATTAACTAATTGTGTAGTATCTAAAAGTTTTCCACAAAATTCGCATTGATCTCCTCTAGCTTTTTCATATCCACAAAAAGGACATGTTCCTATAACGTATCTATCAGGTAAAAATCTTTTATCATCAATTGAATATATTTGTTTAGTATCTCTTTCGTTAATAAGACCATTTTCATCTAATTTTTTAAATATTTCTTGGGTCATATTTTTATTTTCTACTGAGGAGCTTCTTCCGAAGTAGTCAAATTTAATACCAAATTGTTTAAAAATTTCTTTTTGTTTATTATATAGTTTTGTACAATATTCTTCAGTAGTTAAGTTTGCTTCTTGAGCCGCTATTTCAGCAGGGGTGCCATGTTCGTCTGTTCCGCATATAAATAAAACCTTTTCACCTTGTTGCCTTAAATATCGAGTATAAACATCTGCAGGCAGAATAGAGCCTATAAGATTGCCTAAGTGTTTTACTCCATTAATATATGGAAGGGCGCTTGTAACAAGATATTTTTTCATTTTTTTCTCTAAAAATTATAGCTTTGAATTATAGTTTTAATTAGAATTTTATAATAAGGGTTTTAATATTAAATTTATAAAGCTTATTCTTTCTAAGCCGTTAGTGTACTATAAATCTAGTACTATTTGCATAGTTTGCATTATAATTAATTAATTATTTTCTGATAAAGTTTTTAATTGAGTTAAAGGCAAGTGGTTAGAGTAATTAAATAAAATACAATACGTACATTTTATTATGTTATAATCACGCCCTATGTTTTATAGTAGTCAACATTTTAATGGTGTAAAGAATATAGTTAAGCTACAACTTTTATTTGGTTGTATTTGTATTATTTTTGCTATTTTTATGTCAAAAAATGCTAATGGCATTTTATCTGCATTTTTGGGCATGATTTTGGCGTTAGTACCCACTTTAGCATATATTAAAATAGCTTTTGCTAAAGGGTTAGTTAATTATCCGAGTGTTATTTTAGCACGGCATAAAAAAGCAATGTTATTAAAGTTTATTCTTAATTTTGCTTTATTTGCTTTAGTTTTTATTTTTTATAAAAAATGTAACTATTTTGCTTTATTTGGAACTTATATAGTAACGTTAAGTGGATATTGGGTAAGTCTAATTAAAAAATGATTTATTAGATTTATGGTTGTTGATCTTGTGGGTGTAAAAATGTCATCTTCAGTAGAATATATAGAACATCATTTAACACATAATAAAACTGCATTACCTGTAGGTAATAGTGACTTTTGGTCTATCCATATGGATACATTTTCTGTATCTTTAATTTTGGGTTTTATTTTTTTATTTATTTTTATATTAGCAGCAAGAAAAGCAAAAGTAGAAAATCCAAATAAATTTCAATTGTTTGTTGAACTTGTATTAGAAATGGTAGATAAGCAGATTAAAGATATATATCATGGAGGAAAAAGTAAATTAATATTACCTTTATCTCTAACTATATTTTGTTGGGTTTTTTTAATGAATTTTATGGATTTATTTCCTGTTGATATAGCTGGCTTTATAAATAAAACAGCTGGTAACCCAGAAGCGCATTGGCGTCTAGTACCCTCAGCAGATTTAAATGCAACTTTTGCTATGTCTATATCCGTTTTTGCTCTAATGATTGTTTATTCAATAAAAAGTAAAGGTTTTGGCGGTTTTTTATTAGAAATTTTTTCTACTCCATTCGGTATATGGTTAGCACCGGTAAATTTGGTATTTCAATTAATTGAACTATTTGCAAAACCTATTTCCTTAGCTTTAAGATTATTTGGTAATATGTATGCGGGGGAATTAGTTTTTATTTTAATTGCATTATTACCCTGGAGTAGTCAGTGGTTATTAGGAGTTCCTTGGGCAATATTCCATATATTAATAATTACATTACAAGCATTTGTTTTTATGGTGTTAACTATTGTTTATTTAAGTTTAGCTACAGAGAAGCATTAATTAAGTTTTTTATTTTTGGAGGTGTGTGTTATGGAGTCTTTAATTTCTAATGTATCAGGGATGACAGTTATTGCTGCAGCAATTATTATTGGTTTTGCAGCTTTAGGGACAGCTCTGGGGTTTGGCTTACTTGGTGGAAAGTTTCTAGAATCATCAGCAAGGCAACCAGAATTAGTATCAATGTTACAAACTAAATTATTTATTATTGCAGCATTGCTTGATGCGGTGTCAATGATTGGTGTAGGAATCGCCTTATTATTATTGTTCAATAATCCATTATTAAGTAATGCAATTGCTTTACTAAAATCAACTGTGTAATTACAATTTAAAGTAGTTATATATGGTTATAAGGAGCTAAGTAGTGAACATCAATGCAACGATAATAGGTCAAGCAATAACCTTTGCCATTTTGGTATGGTTCACGATGAAATTTGTATGGCCTCCTTTAAATAATATGCTTGAAGAGCGTGCAAAACGGATTGCAGAAGGTTTAGCTGCCGCAGAAAAAGGTAAAGAAGAGCTTTTAAATGCAGAAACTAGAGTAAAAGAAGAGTTAAGGCATGTACAGCTCAGAGCTACAGAAATAATGAATAATGCAGAAAAACGTTCGCAGCAACTTGTTGAAGAAGCAAAAGAGCGGGCATCAGTGGAAGGAAATAAAATCTTATCTGATGCAAAGGTACAGATTGAGCAAGAGGTTATGCAGGTTAAGGAAAAGTTACGCAAGGAAGTTGCAGAGTTAGCAATTAAAGGAGCAGAGCAAATATTAAAAGCCGAGATTGATATTAAAAAACATGAAAAAATTTTAGAATCTATTAAGGCGGAGTTTTAATAAAATGGCTAATATGAATAATTTAGCTCATCCATATGCAAATGCTATTTTTGAATATGCTAAAGCTCATAACTCTATTGATGAATGGTTGAATAATTTAAATATTTTATCAGAAATTGCTGAAAGCAAGGAGTTTGGTAATTTAATTACTAACCCAAAAATTAATAAAATTGGGGTAATTAAGATTTTGATGGGGTTTTTACAAAAACCATCGGAATCAATAGAAAAATTGCTAGTGGTTTTACAAGAAAATGATAGGTTACAAATATTAAGTGATATAAATATATTATTTGAAAAGTTAGTAGACGAAGAACGAAATACGGCAAAAGCAATTATATATACAGCATTTTCTATGAGTGAAGCTCAACGTAATGAGTTTCAAGATCTATTGAGTAAAAAATTAAAAAAGTCAATTTCAGCAACAGTTGAAGTTAAACCAGAGTTAATTGGTGGTATTAAAATTCTAATCAATGATTTGGTTATTGATGCATCAGTTAGAGGCAGCCTAGACAAGATGGCTGCTAAAATTATATAAATAATAGGAGTGATTCATGCACTAAAATCCTTCCGAAATTAGT
>CALMTA010000059.1 GCA_937872505.1 uncultured Neisseriaceae bacterium
TTTGTAGGAATTAAATCAAATGCTTTTGCTTGAAGAATAGCTTTTACATCAAAATCATACCATTCAAGCGGCTGCATATATTTAGCTCTAATATGCAAACCTTTATCTAAATTATCCCTATATTCATTAAGCATTTTGTCTACATCACCTTGCGTGATGATTTGTTCGCTAATTAATTTATCAGCAAATATCTTTCTAGTACCAACATGCTGCTTTATCTTACTATACATAAGCGGTTGAGTTAATGTTGGATCATCAAATTCATTATGTCCATATTTACGATAACATACTAAATCTATCATAATATCTTTTTTAAAAGTCATTCTGTATTTAACTGCTAGATCCATTGCAAAAATAACACTTTCTAAATCATCTGCATTTACATGAATAACCGGAGCTTCAATCATTTTTATAACATCAGTACAAAATCTTGAAGATCTACTATCCCTTAAATCTGATGTAGTAAACCCCACTTGATTATTAATAACAATATGAATCATACCGCCAACACCATAGCCTCGTGTTTGTGACATACTAAATGTACCTAAATTAGTCCCTAAACCACTTAAAGCTGCGTCCCCATGCACTAATACACCAAGAACTGCTAATTCATCTTGTTTATTATCTACTGTTGCTCGAACCATACCATTTACAACAGGATTAACAACCTCCAGATGGGATGGATTAAATGCCATAATTGTTTTTACTAATCCATTATCAGTTACATAATTGCATTTATAACCTTTATGATATTTTACATCGCCGCTAGTTAAAAAATTAGTTTTAGGATAATTGCCAGCTAACTCATCAAATAATTTTTGTGGAGCCCACCCCATTATATTTACTAAAGCATTTATCCTGCCTCTATGTGCCATACCTATAAATACTTCTTTTACTCCATTATTAGCACTTGTAGTAATTATTCTATCAATAGCAGGGATAAATGCTTCTGCCCCCTCTAGAGAAAATCGTTTTTGCCCCACATATTTTGTATGAAGAAATTTTTCTAATCCTTCGGCTTCAGTTAATTTTTCTAATACTTTAATTTTTTCGCTATTCGCTAATTTATAATTTATATAATTATTTTCTACATAATCACTTAACCATTTTTGCTCTTTATAATCAGTTATTTGCTTAAATTCAAAACCCACTGTTCCACAATATATCTTTTCAAATGCTCCTATTATATCTTTTAGTAAAAATTTTTGAGCATTATTAACATCAGAACTAATAAAAAATTCTGTATTTAATTCATTCGCTAAACCTAACTCATTTATATCTAACTCTTTTACCCTTTGTGCTTTATAGCGCTGTAACGGGTCTAATGAAGCATAATCTACACCTATTAACCTATAGGCATCAATTAATTCCCATACTTTAATTTGAGCTTCACTAATCCCGTTTCCATTTTGAGATATAACGGTTTTAATATTTTTTGAATTTTGCGTAAGATTTATAAATTTTTCTTTTAGTTGATTATGAGAAACATCTTTGCCGGCTCCGCTTAATGAATCAAAATATTTTTTCCATTTCTCATCAATGCTTGCTGGATTTTCTAAATAACGTTCGTATAATTCTTCCATAAAATCTGCATTTCCTGCAAATAAATAAGAATTACTCCTGTTTTCTTCCATTCTTTTCATATTATGTATACCTATCTATTATTTATATCTACATAATCACGAGCATTATAACCAGTATATAACTGACGTGGCCTACTAATTTTCATATTAGGATCCATTATCATTTCCTGCCATTGTGCAAGCCAACCCACAGTCCTAGCTAATGCAAATATTGCTGTAAACATATCATTTGGAATTCCAATTGCCCGCAAAATTATTCCCGAATAAAAATCCACATTAGGATATAACTTTTTCTCAATAAAATATGAATCTGATAATGCAACTTTTTCTAATTTCATTGCCAATTTAAATAAGGGATCATCATGTTTTCCTAATGCATCAAGCACATCATAACAAGTTTGACGCATAATTTTTGCGCGTGGATCAGTGTTTTTGTATACCCTATGACCAAAGCCCATCAATCTATATTTTTTATTTTTTACCCCAGCTACATAACTATCCACCTTAGACTCATCGCCAATTTCTGCAAGCATTTTTAAGACAGCCTCATTTGCTCCACCATGTGCCGGTCCCCAAAGGCATGCCACACCTGCAGATATTGCTGAAAATGGATGCGTTCCTGAACTACCTGCCAAACGTACTGTTGATGTAGAAGCATTCTGCTCATGATCAGCATGTAATAAAAAAATTCTATCTAGTGCTTTTGCAATAACTGGATTTATTTTATACTCTTCACAAGGAGTCGCAAACATCATATATAAAAAATTTGAGGAATAATCTAAATCATTTTGCGGATACATAAAAGGCAACCCTTGAACATAACGATAACACATAGCTGTTAAAGTTGGCATTTTAGCAATTAATCTAGTCATTGATAGTTTTCTATGTTCATCATTTTTAAAATCAAAACCATCTTGATAAAAAGCAGCTAACGCCCCAACTACCCCTGTTAGCATGGCCATAGGATGAGCATCTCTACGAAATCCTTTAAAAAATGTAAAAAGCTGGTCATGAACCATAGTGTGATAACGAATATTATTTTCAAATTGCTCTTTTTCTTCTTTAGTTGGCAATTCACCATTAATTAAAAGATATGCTCCTTCAAGATGTGATGATTTTTCCGCTAATTGCTCAATAGGATAACCCCTATAAAATAATTGCCCTTTATCTCCATCAATATATGTAATTTTTGATTCACAACTAGCAGTTGCTAAAAATGCCGGGTCATAACTCCAATAACCATATTTACCAAAAGTACGCATATCCACTACATCTTGACCAATCACTGCCTTAATAACTGGAAAATCTACTATATTACCGTTACCAAAATCAACCTTTACGTTTTTTACTTCATCACTATTAGACATAAAATTTCCTTATAAAATCTCTAAACATTAACTATTTTATCTATAACCATTTGCTCTATTTCATCATTATTACAATATTTACCTTGTAATAATGATAATAAATACCCATCATCTAGGGTTAAAATATTTTGATAAGCATAAAGTTCAACATCTGTTAATAATTCTAATCCATTATTTTGAATAAATTTATCAAAAAATATATCCAGTTCAAGCATAGACCTGCGAGAACGCCATTTTAATTTTTCTTTATTAATTACCAATACATTAACAACTTCTAAAATATTAATTAAACTATTCTTTCTACCATTATTTCTTTAATTTTACCAATTGCTCTGGTAGGATTTAAATGTTTTGGACAAACATCAGCACAATTCATAATAGTGTGACACCTAAATAATCTATATGGGTCATTTAACTCATCTAATCTAATATTTGTCGCTTGATCTCTAGAATCTACTATAAACCTATAAGCATGTAATAGCGCTGCTGGCCCTAAAAATTTATCCGGATTCCACCAAAATGATGGGCATGAAGTTGAACAGCAGGCACATAAAATACATTCAATTACTCCATCTAACTTTTCTCTCTCTTCTTGAGATTGTAATCTCTCTCTCTCGGGCATTAATTCATTATCAATTACATAAGGTTTTATTGAGTTGTATTGATTAAAAAATTGAGTCATGTCTACTATTAAATCACGTATTACTGGTAAACCCGGGATTGGGCGTAAAATTACCGGCTCTTTTAATCCTTCTAAATCAGTTAAACAAGCTAAACCATTACGCCCATTAATATTTATAGCATCAGACCCACACACACCTTCACGGCATGAACGGCGAAATGATAAAGAGTCATCATAATACTCTTTAATTTTTACCATAGCATTTAATAATTTTTTATCATGTGCATCTATTTCAATTTCATAATCTTTATAATAAGGCTTACTATCTATCTCAGGATTATATCTATAAATTGAAAACTTCATTTTTTTTCTTATCATTTGTCATTACCTAAAACTTTTTAGCATTTTCCGCATTTCTAAAGTATGCATTTCCTCTTTAGAAATCATACCTCTTGCATATTCTTCTAAATAAATAGACTTTTCTTTTACTAAATTAAAAAATTCTGTATATTGTTTTGAAGCAGTTTCCTCATGTTCTATAGATTCATGCAAAATCTTTTCAACATCATGACTTTGCGATTCAATATTATGTTGAATATTCATTACAGGATAACCACCTAAATTAGTTAATAATTCCCCCGCTAATTGTGCGTGAGATAATGATTCTGTAGCTTGTTGCTTAAAAAAACTTTCAAAAGATGAACGTATCGAACCAGTAACCATAATTGAGTAATGAGTATATTTTATAACTCCTATTAATTCATGAGAAATAATTTGATTCAAAAGCTTACAGGCTGCTGCTTGGTCAATTTTTTTAAACATAATTATTACCTCTAAAAAATTTAATATACTCGCTTTGCTGGCGGAATATAATTAACAGTTAATGGCTTCGTGTGGACATCTTTATAGATTATCTTCCTATTTTTACTATAATATAATGTGTGTTTCATAAAGTTTTCATCATCACGATTAGGATAATCCTCTCTTGCATGAGCTCCACGCGATTCCTTACGAGCTAACGCGCAAATCATTGTTGCAACTGCAACCTCTATCGTATTTGCAAACTCTAATGCTTCAACTAAAGCAGTATTAAAAACCTTTGATTTATCTTTAATATAAACTTTTTCTGCACGTTTTGCCACTTCTTCAATTTTTATTACACCATCTTCTAAAACCTTTTCTGTTCTAAATACTCCTGCATGTTGCTGCATAACAACCTGCATATCACGCCTAACTGTAGCTAATAATTCTCCGTCTTTTATCTCTTCTAATTTTTTTAATCTACTAAGACTATATTCACCTACATCTTTTGGCAATTCTTTATATTCAGGGTTAGCTTTAATGTACTCTATCATAGCGTTCCCTGCTGATTTACCAAATACTATCAAATCAAGTAGTGAATTTGTACCTAAACGATTAGCTCCATGAACTGAAGCACAAGCACATTCTCCCGCTGCATAAAAGCCTTTTACTACTTCTTCTATATCTAAGCCATTAGGTGCAACTACCTCCCCCTTATAATTAGTAGGAATACCTCCCATCATATAATGGCAGGTAGGAACTACAGGAATAGGTTCTCTTACTGGATCAATCCCTAGAAATTGTAAAGATATTTCTCTAATTCCCGGTAATCTTTGATCAATTACATCTTGACCTAAATGATCTAATTTTAATAATACATAATCCTTATTTTTTCCACAGCCCCTACCCTCGTTTATTTCCACTTGCATAGCACGAGATACCACATCACGAGAAGCTAAATCTTTAGCTGTAGGCGCATAACGCTCCATAAATCTCTCACCATTAGCATTAAGTAAATACCCCCCCTCACCTCTAACTCCTTCAGTAATTAATACTCCAGCACCCGCTAGACCAGTTGGATGAAACTGCCAAAATTCAATATCTTCTATAGGTAACCCAGCTCTTAAAGTCATACCAATACCATCTCCGGTATTGATAAAAGCATTTGTTGATGCTTGATATATTCTTCCCGCACCACCTGTAGCAAACAATACCGCTTTTGCATGTAAAATATAAACTTTTCCTGTCTCCATTTCTAAAGCCGTAATACCAACCACATCTCCCTTATCATTTCTAATTAAATCTAAGGCCATCCATTCTACTAAAAAATGGGTATTCTCCATAACGTTTCTTTGGTACAAAGTATGTAACATAGCATGGCCAGTTCTATCAGCAACTGCGCAAGCTCTCCTAACCGGAGTTTTACCAAAATTTGCCATATGTCCGCCAAAGGGTCGTTGATATATTTTTCCATTTTCTAAACGATCAAAAGGCATACCATAATGTTCTAATTCAACCACTGCATCAATTGCCTGTGAACACATAAATTCAATAGAGTCTTGATCACCTAACCAATCAGCACCTTTAACTGTATCATACATATGCCAATGCCAATTATCATCTTCTACATTTCCTAAAGCCGCAGATATTCCACCTTGAGCTGCAGCTGTATGTGATCTAGTGGGAAATACTTTAGATAAAACCACCGTTTTAATACCGGATTCAGATAATTGCAAAGCAGCCCTTAAACCTGCTCCTCCTCCACCAACAATTACAGCATCAAATTTCATTACAGGTATAGTCATTACAATTTTTCCCTTTTATGCCCAAATAATTTTTATTGAATAAATTAAACCGCCTAATAACCATAAAATTGATAATATGTGCAAAGTAAGTTTTAAAGCCGTGTTTGCTATATAATCCATCCATACATCCCTAATTCCGACCCACGCATGTAAAAGTAATGCAATAAAAAAAATTTGTACAAAAATTTTTATTAATATAAAACTAAATACATGTTGCCACGAAGAAATATTATTATTAACTGACATGGAAGTAAAAATAATAAATACAAAAAAAACAATAATAAATGTTAACATGATTATTGCCGTAACTCTTTGCTGTATCCAAGAAGTTAAACCATACCCACTTCCCGTTAAATTTCTTTTTACCATATTATTATCCCAATGATTATAGTTAAAATAGTGCTAAAAAATATTACTAGATATGAAGTTTTTTTGGCTAATTTAATTTCAACACCTTTATCTATATCTAAAAATAAAAACCTTATTCCTGCACATGAATGATATGTAAAAGCCCATATTAATAAAAGATACGCTATTTTTATAATTGAATTAGTCATGAAACCATACAATGCTTCGTAAAAATCTGGAGCTATTAATGATCTATGTAAAATAAATAAAAGAAACGGAATTGACAAAAAAAGTAAAATACCTGAAATTCGGTGTAAAATTGAAACTTTAGCTGTAATTGACATATTTGCCGCCAAAGTAAATAAACCTAAATACTTTGGACGTCTGACATTTTTCATAAAATATATCCTTGTATAATTCCCATATTCTTATTAACGCCATGATTTTATCATACTTAATATATTATATTAAAAAAACAATCTATAGGCTATTTTTAGGAAACGATACCACAATTTATAACATATTCTTAGGAAATAGTGCTACAATTATGCGGTTCCTGTAGTGTTCGTGTAGTTGATTAAATATTTTTGAACCGATGGTGAATTTATTGGAATAGCTTTCATATGGTGAGCGTGAGTTGGTCGTAAGATTGACCCCTAAAGCCATAAGCACATTCCTGCCTTAAAAACTGGGTTCATCAAAATATTCAAGAATGCGGCACAGACGGGAACTTTTTTTATCACTTTTCTAATTGTTTAATTTACTGTATTTAATTAAGGATCTAATTATGAAATTATATTATTCTTTAGGAGCCTGCTCCTTAGTAATACGGATTTTAATCCATGAATTAAACCTAAAGTGTGAATTTGAAGAAGTAAATTTAAAAACAAAATTAACTAAAAATGGAATGGATTTTTTTCAAATCAATCCAAAAGGTTTTGTACCAGCCCTAGAATTGATTTCAGGAGAAATATTAACCGAAAACGTAGTAATTCAACAATACTTAGTAGACACTAATAAGGCTTACAATTTATTATCTCCTGTTAAAGAATTATCACGCTATCACATTTTAGAATGGGTAACTTATATAAATACAGAACTACATAAAAGTTTCAGTCCCTTTTTTAAACCTGACATACCTGCTGAAATTAAAGAACAAATTTTTAAACCAATTCTATTTAAAAACTTTAATTATGTTGAGAAAAGTCTCAATAAAAAAGATTACTTATTAGGCGCAAATTTTACACTCCCAGATATTTATCTATTTGTAATGATTATTTGGTTAAAAAACAAGTTTCCAAATGATATAGAACAATGGTCAAATCTTAATAGTTTTTTTGATAGGCTTATTAAAAGAGAGGCGTTTAAAAAAGCTCTAAATGAAGAAGGTTTATTAGGAAAATTCTAAAAAAGCATAATTGTTAAAAAGGTTCTAATATTAGAGCCTTATAATTATTTTAATTATCTTCTTTAATCAATACTAAATTATTTTTATCTTTTGCTGCCAATATAAAATAGTTTTCAGCTATTTTCGCAAAAATAGGATCAGCTTTTAAAGATTCTAAATCATAATTTTCATATTTACCCATATAAATACTTTTAGCCCTATTTATTCTATAATTTTTTATTTCTTCATTAGATAAATTTTTATATTTTAAAGGCAATGGCTTAATATATTCCTCAATTGCTTTTTTATGAATTAATACTGGATTAAATAAACTATTAATAAAAAATTCGCATATCTCATCAAAAATATAGGCTGTGTCAATATTGTCTTTTAATTTAACTTGATAAATAACAGTTTTTAATTCTTGATTTATTAATCTTAATTGCACATTATCTACTTTTAATATCTCATTATTAGAATTAATAAATTTAGCATTTTTAGCAAGTAAATAAAATATTAAACTTTTAATTTGTAAAGGATAAGGAATTATAATTTGCTTATCATCCCATCTTTCATTTGATTTTATATTTATAAATTCATCACAAATAACTAAAACTATCTCATTATTGTTTTCATTTTTAAAATCAATCCATACTTGATCATTTATTTTTATATTATATTTACTATAGTTAAAATCGATGATAGCTTTTTGAGCGCCTCTTAACAAACTGTAAGCTAAATATAAATTAAGTACTTTATCTAACTGATAATCGCCCAAATGCTCATATGATAATACCCCTTTAGCATATAAATAATTTTTAAGATTTCCGTTATCTTTTAATTGTAAGAGGGTTTCATTAAATAACTGTTTATTATACATAGCCTCTATTTTATTAAACTCTTTATAAAGATTTTTATATAGTTGTCGAGATTCTAGTTCAAAATCTTCATAATCATTTATCTCTTCAACTTTATTGTAAATACTTAAACCCACTAAAGAATATAAATTAGAATTTGAATATAAAAATGTATTAATTAATTTTTTACAATTAACCTGTTGCAAATATTCTTGATATTTCTGAGAAAATACAATACTATCATACTCTTTTATATAATTATTTTCAGAATCACTATTAATAAGTTTATTTACCTTTCCCCAAAATACAGAATAATTAGGCTTGCTATTATTATAAAATGGATGTAAAGAATGAATATGCGTAATTTCAGCCAATTTTTCACTACCGTTAATAACACTATTTTTTATTGTTTCTAATAACAAACTCACAACTGTTGAGGGTCTCTTTTCAATATTTGTATTTTCATCACGACCAATATAACTTATAAATAAAAATTCTCTAGTTGCTAAAATAATATCTAAAAATAATTGTTTATCTTCAAGATTAAAATTTCTATCAGCCAGTGCCCAATTTTTACTAATAATACTAAGGTTATTAAGATTATAATTGCGTGGAAATTCCCCAAAATTCATACCTAATATATAAACTACTGAAAAAGGGATATTTCTCATACTTTGCATAGAAGCAAAAATTAATTTACCAGTAAAAATTGCATTTTCTCCTTTATTTACAAATAGCTCTTCTATTAAACTATTAAAAATAGGTAAATTAATTTGCAAATCTAAATTTAAACAATTAAGCTTTAAATATCCTATAAAATTATCTATTGCAATTTCTCCATCGTGGTTTGTAATTATCTCAACTTTTATATATTCAATTAATGAAATTATATCTTTCATTGATATATTAGCATATTCTAAATTATTATTATACAAACATCTGCGAACTTGTTTTATAACATTAACTAAACTAATTAATTTATTGCATAAATTTAACTGACCACTCTCTAAATTATCATAGCCAACATAATATTGGCTCTCACCCGACTTATCATCTATTATATACATTGGCACTTTACTACGTTGCCAATATATATCTTCTGGAATACAAAACCCTAAACTTAAATTAATCAAAAATCTTTTAAAAGTATTAATATCAAAATCAGAATAACCATATTGTTTATAGTCATATGCATCTAACCCCCAACGTATATTATTTTCTTGCAACCAAAAATCAATCCGCTCCAAATCATTTTGACTAAAACTAAAATTTTTTTTGATTTCTGTTTGATTTATTAATTCTAAAAAACTACTCATAGAAATATTATATGGCATATTTAATAATTCTTTTACAACCTTAATTATTTCAAGATCTGGATTTGTAAAATTATTAATAATAGTATAAGGAATCTTAATTTCATTATTATCTATATCATTTATAAATTCATTATCAAAAACAGCCTTAATATAAGGAATATAATCCTCAATTTTGGGAGCAAGAACTACAAAATCTGCTAGAGTTAAATTAGGGTTCTTTACTAATAATCCACATACCTCATTAAATAAAACTTGTATTTCACGCATTTTATTATGACAGACATTAACTTTAATATTATTTTTCAGTAAACTTGAAGCAGCTACTGGCTTAGCAATATTTTCCTGATTTGGATATAATACTAATTTGCCATCTAATCTATTTACTATATTTCGTATATCACTTTGAATTAAATTTAATAAAGATTTTGGTGTATAATCAACTATAGCATTTATCATAGGACTTTCTAATTCAGACTCAATAATTTCATAGTTTAATAATAATTCAATAAACTCTCTTGATTGTTGAGCTAAATTTGCAACTAATGGATTGCCCTCCGTTAAATGCAAATCAGAAACTTCAAAAATATCACTAGATAATATCTTATTCTGTAATCTAGCTTTTGTTAAACTATTAAATAAATCCCCATAATAATTATTAGATATAGATAAGTAATACCAATTTATAGTTGAATATTTAGCTATCTTTTTTAAAATATCCATTTGTGAAGGATAAATATTAGATAAACCAAAAATATAAATATTTTTTGGAATATTTTTCAATTCTGAATTAGTTAAAAAAAATTGATATATGTCTAAATAAGTTTTTTGCCCATCTATTTTCAATAATAACATTTGCCAGATTTTTTTCTGCCATTTGTTTTTTTTATCAAATAAACTTAAATCTAATAACTCCCGTGTTCTTAAGTAAAGATATTCAGTAAAAATTGTTTGCAATTGAATTGCTAATTGAAAAGCTTTATAAAAATCAATATTATCATTATTAAATAAAAAATCACGAATATAACTTGCATCATTATCTAAACTATCTAAAAAACCACTACTACAAATATAATCATAAATAATAAACTTTGCTTTAGCCAAATCAAATAATTGAATATGTGGATTATTTATTTTATAAATTTCTTCAATGAGTGGATTTAATAAGACAGAACAACTAATGTTAGCACATATAGAATTAGATTTAGCTATATAATCTTTAAGCCAATTTTCCATACCTATATTTTGCACAACAATTTTTGTAGGAGCAAAAATATTAGATTTATGTGAATTAAATTTACCCAAAAAATCTTCTAATAAGCCTATTTCTTGACCATATTCCATATTATCATAAGAAGATAATATTTTATTTTTCTGAATAAAATTTATATTTTGCATAAAAATTTTTTACTAAAAACTTAAATCTGGTAGTTCAATTCCATTTAATTTTCTATATAACTCTAAAGCATATTTATCAGACATTATTTTTTCTTTGGGATCTTCTATTAAATTAACATTACATTGCTTTGGCAGTAAATTTAATATTTTTTCATTTTTCAAATGCCAAATTTTATCTTCATTCAAAATAGCAAACGTAAATTGCTGTAATAAAAAATTAATTATTTCATAACCAGCTAATTCTATTTCTAAAACTGGCCTATAAGAATAAGCATATTTTTTAATATAATTACTAATTGCTATTAATGCTTCGCTTAATGAAGAGTTTTCCAAAATTATAATATCCATCATACCTAAAAGTTTATCATTTGCAATTAGCTTTTTATATTGACCACTCATAATCTCTTCATAATTCTCTATAAACTTGTTTACAGCTTCTCCAATTAATATATTTAGGGCATAAGAACGTAATTTGGCAAATTTGTCTTCATCAGCTAAATATTTTATATTCTCTTTAATAAAATCTAAATTTTTATTTTTGCTAGAGATAATCTGGCTAAATAAATCTTCGGCGTTAGAAAAACTGATTAAACCCATCTTATGAGCATCTTCTAAGTCTAATAACCTATAGCAAATATCATCTGCCGCTTCTGCTAAAAAAGTTAAAGGATGTCTGCAATATTCAAGAGTATTTCTTTTAATCAAGCCACAGGTAACTGCAGCTTTTTCAAATAAAGAAATCTCTGTTTCAAAAACACTATGCTTATTTGCAAAAATAGATTTTTCATTAAACATTGTAGGATATTTAATAACTGTAGCTACTGAAGCTAAAGTTAAATTAAGATTTCTTGATTTATTAATTATTCTCAAAGATTGCGCATTACCATCAAAATGAGACAATTGCATCAGAAAATTTTTATTAACAATCGACTCTAATTTAACAAAATTTTTCCGAAAAAATATGGAAATTGCATCTTCACCAGCATGACCAAATGGAGGATTACCTATATCATGCAATAAACAGGCAACACTTACAATATCAGCTACATCTTTAACAAAACTTTTAGATAAAGAATCCTCTAATTTATTCTCAATAATTTTTTTAGCTACTAAATTCCCTAATGATTTACCAACTGATGCTACTTCTAATGTATGAGTTAATCTAGTATGAATAAAATCGCTTTGGGGAATAGGAAATAGCTGGGTTTTATTTTGTAAATGCCTAAAATATGGAGAAAAAATAACTTTATTATGATCTCGTTCAAACTCACTTCTATCGTTATCGTCATTAACTCTTAAAGATGAAGGATATATTTTTACTTTAGTGAGTAATTTCTGCCAATCCATTTTTTTCATATTTTAGCTCCGTAAAATTATATTATTTACTTTTATCTAACTTAGTAAAAAACTTATTTTTAGTTGCTAAATAAAATATTATTCCCCCTGCAACCATCATAGGAACACAATACCACTGCCCCATTGATAAACCTGTTTTTTCCACAACATCACGTAAAAAATAATCTGGTTCACGAAAATATTCTAAACAAAAACGAATCATTCCATAAGCAATTAAAAAAAAGCCCGATACTTGCCCTACTTTTCGTGGTTTACTAGCATATATCCATAATAATAATAATAATAACAACCCCTCACCCAATGCTTCATAAATTTCAGAAGGATGCCTTGGTAACATACTACCTGATTGTGGATAAATCATTGCCCATGGTAAATTAATAGTTGTAACTCTGCCTATTAATTCTCCATTAATAAAATTACCAATTCTACCAAAAAATAATCCCATTGGAATTAATGGAGCTACAAAATCAGATAATTCAAAAAAACCATGTTTTTTACTTTTTGCAAAAAAATAAATTGCAATAAAAACCCCTAACATTCCACCATGAAAGGACATACCACCAGTCCAAGTTTTTAATATATCTAATGGATGTGTTAAGTATTTTATGGGTTCATAAAAAAAACAATACCCTAATCTACCACCAACAATTACCCCCAAAGCACCATAAAACATAAAATCATCAATTAGTTTTTTAGTTAAAAAAGAATGCCCATATTTTTTTAATCGCCATTTTCCAGCATATACAAAAAATAAAAATGCCATTAAATACATTATGCCATACCAATAAACTTTAAATATACCAAAATTAATTGCAACTGGATTTAATTTAGGATAAACTAACATATTTTTAATTGCCTTAAAAAGTTAAAATAATATTACGTAATTATAGCATTATGTTTGATTAGTTACATCTTATTCAAAATTTTTGCTAAAATATTGCTTTTGATTTTATTAAACTTTAGGAGTTTTGAGTTATGAAATCGCCCATTAAAATTGCTGTAACAGGCGCCGCTGGTCAAATTGGTTACAGCATATTATTTCGCATTGCAAGTGGAGAAATGTTAGGTCACGATTAACCAGTTATACTAAATTTATTAGATATTGAACCTGCAATGAATGCTTTAAATGGTGTATTAATGGAATTAGAAGATTGTGCATTTCCCTTACTCCAAAGTATTAGCATAAGCCATGATCCATTTGTTGCTTTTACTGATATTGATATTGCCATTTTAGTAGGTGCAAGACCACGAAGTAAAGGAATGGAAAGAAAAGATTTATTAGAAGCAAATGGAGCTATTTTTACTGTGCAAGGAAAAGCACTAGCAGCTGTTGCAAAAAAAGATGTAAAAGTATTAGTAGTTGGAAATCCTGCAAATACAAATGCTCTCATTACCTTAAAAAATGCCCCTGGCTTAAACCACAAAAATGTTACAGCGATGATGCGCTTAGATCATAATAGAGCTATAACTCAACTAGCAAAAAAAACTAACAAACATTCGACAGATATTAAAAAAATTACCGTATGGGGAAATCATTCTTCAACCCAATACCCAGACATATTTCACGCAGAAGTTAATGGCATAGCTGCTTCCAGTTTAGTTGATGAATCATGGCTTGAAAATGACTTTTTACCAATTGTTCAAAAAAGAGGAGCAGCTATTATTGAAGCTCGTGGTTTATCATCTGCCGCTTCAGCTGCAAATGCTGCCATTAATCACATAAGAGATTGGGTTTTAGGTACCCCTGAAAATGATTGGGTAACTATGGGAGTTGCATCAGATGGAAGTTATAATATTCCTGAAGGGGTAATCTATGGGTTCCCAGTAATTTGTAAAAATGGGCATTATGAAATAGTAAAAAATTTATCTATTAATGAATATAGCCAAGCAAAAATGATAAATACTTATAATGAATTACTTGAAGAACGAGAAGCAATCAAGCATTTATTATAAATTAATTATTAGCAATAGTTAAATTTCACTATTGCTAAATATATTAGTAATAACATATAATAACTTATTAATATTTATTTGGAATTACCAAAAGATGACTTTTAAAATTAATCAAAATAATACACAAACTACCTTGCCTTCTGGGGCTGAATTTAAAGCTGAACAAAAAGAATGGTTTAAAAAAGAATTTCCATCTCCTCTAGCTTTTTATTCTAATGAAACAAATGATATGAAAAAATTAGCATCTCAAAAAGGAACTTCTAAAGAAAGAACAAATGCTGCAAAAGGATATTTTGAAAAAGTATATAGTTATGTTGCTAAAACTGATGCTAACAAAAAATCATAAATTTATTTTTTAAAATTTTAAACTTATTTCCTATAAAGCCATAAACATTTATGGCTTTAATTATTTATATTGGAAAAAAAATTCAGTAATAATGATAAAAAACTATAACAATCATTAAAAGCACCTTAACTATAATAATGAGAGTTTTTTAATTAAGGCTTAACAATTAACTTATATTTACAATATTCATTAGGGACTGATGTATAATAACCTAATGCTATAGCTTTACTTATTAAAGCTTCTAAACTATATACCTTAAATTTTTTAAACAATTGTTGTCTAATAATATTGCCAATAGTGCTACTGGAAATTTGTTTATTAGCTTTATGAGTAATAATTTCCGCAATTTCCCGACTACTTAATCTTAAGCATGCTAAAAATAAAATTTCTCGCTCTCTTTTTGTTAGTTCAATAGCTTGTGTCTCTTGACCTTTCAGGTTTCCTTCTTGAATAATATCTAACATTTCATAAACAAAATGCATATGATTATCTAATGATAAAGGAAACATAAAACTTGAATAACCAACCACTTGATTATTAGTTGGATTTATTAATTGTTTATAGTATAAATCAAATATTTTAACAGGAGAACATAAATTAGGATCGCTAACTACAAATTCTGCGTATTGTTTTTTAACAATAATGTCATCAATAATTTTAAGAGCATCAAGTGCTTCTTTATTAGTAGAAATTGAAGGCAGGCTAGTAACCTTGCAACCAATAAATTCATCAGGATTATCAAGTCCCATGACTTTTCCCCGTAATTCACTAATATATGCAATATTAAAATTGCTATCACGAACTAATACTGAATCATTTTTGTGAAGCAGTTTAAAAGCGTCTAAATAAGCTGAAAAAGCTTGCTGATTATTCATAAATAATAATCCATCTATTTATAGAAAAATAATTATTAACTTTACTTTTAATTAATTTAACTGCGTTAAAAATTTAGTACTGGCAGATTTTACCATAATAATTTAGAAATTAGTTTTTTATAATTAAAATTTCTTACTATTACTTTAATTTTCTTACATAAACATTTTAAAATAAGGTAAAATATATGTACTTTGGAATAAATTTTTAAAAGATTTTTTAATGACAAGTACTATTAATAGAGTAGGCAATAATCCTATCTCTCCAATTAACAATTATCCTATAAATAGTTCTTCTAATTTTGCTGGAGTCGGGGGCGCCTCTTATCATGAAAGATTTATACTTCCTGACGATGAAAAAATTTTAGATATGGGGGAAGAAGAGCTTCAAACTGCAACTGAAGAAAGAAAACATCGCGATATTCTAATCAAATTATTTAAAACTGTAATAACAGATGGAATAATAATTGTTCCAACGCCTCCTAGACGCTCTGGGGATGCTATCATTGAAGCATCTTTAATACAAGACCCTAACGGCAAAAAAAAACCTATAATGAAAATTCCACTTAAAGGTGTTGAAAATAAATCATTGAGTGTAAAACAAACTGCAATTGAAGGCATATCATTAGAAAGATTAGTAACATTATATATAGAAAAAATCTTATTAAAAACTTCAGACTCGCAAATTATTAAACTCTTGATTGTAATGGCTCATGAATATGGACATTTCCTATCTTATTTAATAGGAAATCATAATCGTGATTTAAAAGTTGCATTAAATTTATTTAAAATGAAACAATTAGGTTCTAGAGAAGTAAACCGTTATCTATGGTTAATCTTTAGAGAAGAATCATCTGCATGGACCTTTGCACAAAAAACACTATCCAAATATAAATTTAATAATTGGAAAGAGTTTACTGCAATTAAAAATAACAGTTTATCTTCTTACTCAAAATTATTAAAACTTGAATATGCTAATATTGACACTGTGTATAAACTATCTTTTTTAGGGGAAGATTTTCATAGTAATTTCCCCTCAGAACTGTTTACCCAAACTAAAAAACCTCTTAAAATATCTACTGAAGGTAAATTAAATGCTGGAAATTGAACAATTAAATAGTATTAAAGAACTAGCCCAATCATTACGTATTAGACTACAAGAACTTCGGGGGTATCTTTAAATATGATGAAAAAAATGAAATATTAAATTCAATTAATAAAGAATTAGAAAATCCATTAATTTGGAATGACCAAAATAAAGCTCAAGAATTAAATAAGCAAAAAAAACAATTAGAAAATATTATTTATCAACTAGATGAATTGGATAACGCTATTAATAATAGTAGCGAATTATTTGAACTTGCCTATATGGAAAATGATGAAAAAACTATTATTGAAGTTTTTTCTGATTTAAATTCTTCTGAAAAAACCCTTGCAAATCTAGAATTCTGTCGTATGTTCTCAAATCCTATGGATCCTAATAATTGTTTTATAGATATACAATCAGGTAGTGGCGGAACTGAAGCACAAGATTGGGCAGAAATGCTATTACGAATGTATTTGCGTTACTGCGATAAAAAAGGCTTTACAGTTGAAGTATTAGAAGAACAATCAGGAGATGTTGCGGGAATTAAAAACGCAACTATTAAAGTCAATGGTGACTATGCTTATGGCTATCTTAGAACAGAAACAGGAGTTCATAGATTAGTCCGTAACTCTCCATTTGATGCTAATAATAAACGCCATACTTCTTTTGCAAGTATTTTTGTATATCCAGAAGTTAATGATGATATTCAAATTGAAATAAATCCTGCAGATTTAAGAATTGACACTTATCGAGCTTCAGGTGCAGGCGGACAACATATTAATAAAACCGATTCTGCTGTTAGAATAACTCATATTCCTACTAATACTGTAGTACAATGCCAAAGTGACCGTTCACAACATAGAAATCGTGATGAAGCCTTTAAAATGCTAAAAGCTAAATTATATGAACTTGAATTACGAAAAAAACAAGCTCAGCAGCAAGAACTGGAAAACAATAAAACCGATATTGGTTGGGGCCATCAAATTCGCTCATATGTTTTTGATCAATCTAGAATTAAAGATTTAAGAACTGGAGTTGAAATCGGCAATATACGTTCAGTTATGGATGGTAATTTAGATGAATTTATTGCAGCAAGTTTAAAACAAGGAGTTTAGAGAGTAAATTTTATAATTCCTCTCACCACTTTTATTAACCATATCAATATATCACAACAATTTATATTAATTCGTGAAATCTATTATCTTTACCTAATTTCATTTTATTTTTATATTTGCTAATGAGAATCATTATCATTTACAATATACGCTTAAATTTAATTAACTAAAATACTTTTAAAGGAATTACATAATGATTCAAAGTTCTTCAATAACTTCTACTTCAATGAAAGCAAATAATTTAAAAATTACTAAAAGGAATATTCTAAATGAAAATATAAAATCATTTTTTCCGGACAATAATACCGCATTAAATAAAAATACCACAACTATAGAACCTCTAATAGAAATGTTTAAATATGCTTTAACTGGCACTCCATCTACAGAAATAGAATCTGCAACTAAAAATAGTATAGATATTTTACGCACTCACAGAAACTCTTTTTCTTCATTAAATAAGCCTACCAAAAGCATGGTTGATTTTGCAGTTATTATGTTTATCATTATAAAAATACGCGAAACAAATAAAAATATATCAGACATAGAAAAAATTGATTTTAACTCTATTAAAAATATCTTTGCTTCTAATGATAATTTTAAAACAGAATTTAAAATATTCACCAAAAAATGTGGTATAAAAGCGGATAATATTCCTGATAGCTACCTTAAATCTATAAAATACGATGGTATTTTTTCAACCATAAAATTAAACAATATTGACTTTGATATGAAAAGCTTTAATCTAAGTACAAAGAGTGAATACATTTGTGTAAAAAATCAACATATTCGTAAATTTTTTAATAATAATCAGATCAATGAAAAAAAATCAATAGCTAAAGAATACTTTAATAATTTAATAAAAGATAAAATTAATACTATAGAAGATAAGGATATACTTAAAGATGCTATATTAAAATTATCTTTATTTATGAAAACAATAAACCTAGCTCAAAGAAAATTTGTAAAATCAAAATTTACTTTTTTTCAATTAATGGAATTAGCTACTCCTGTTTTTGATGCATTGAAGATTGAGGATGAAAAAGAAAAAATCGATTTTATTAAACACTCTATATTTATTAACTTTCATAAAAATAATGGATTGCATTTAAAAAGAGTTACCATACAAATACCCCTTATAACAGCAGCAACCGCAGCTTTATGTGCTACTGTTATTGGTGCAATCTATCTTGCATCTGACTGGTGGTTTACAATAGTAGGGGCGACAGTAGAAGGTGCGCATGATGTAGAAGGAGTTGGTCGCGATATGATTTTTGAAAAACTAGGTGGAAATTTTAATGTAGGAGATAGATTATATTCTTATACTAATAGCATGAAAGAAATTTGGTTAAACCTATCTCATTCATTTGATAAAGAATCAGATACTACAGGAAATATTAATGATAAATTTAAAGGAAGTTCTTTATACTATAATAATATTAAAAATCAAGCTTTACATGAATATTTGAATGATAAATCAGCAAATTATATAAAAATTGCTAAATTTAGGGAAATAACAGATAATCTAAAAAATGAAAGTGCACAAATAAGACATTCAGATTTGAAACTCATGGACCTAACTTTTCCTAAAAAAATACTATGAGATTAACTCGTACTTTATCTACTGATGAAGGGTGTGAAGATTAATTTTTTTGGGAGTCGAATATGATAATTCTTTTAAAATATTATTCAATTTAAGAGGATCATCCGTAATAATACCATCGACTCCCCAATTAATTAATTTACGCATTAAGTCGTAATTAAATACAAAACCTGAATGTTTTGGATACCCCCAAACCATTACTTTTAAACCTAGATTATGTGCTTCTTGCAATTCTTCTATAGTTAGACAATTATCCTCAGGTTCGTAGGAATATCCTCCTAATTTCTTAATTAACTGCAGTATAGAGATATTCTCATACTGACTAGCAATTTCGGTAATTATAGTGCTACTAAACCACTTCTTCCAATTTTTTCGCAAATTTTCCGAATATAAATAGGCTGTTTTAATTGATGAATTTAGATTATTTAACTCAGTTAATACACGCCAATCAAATGATTGTACTTTAATTCTATTAATTAAATTATTTTTAATAATAAATTCATAAACTAACTCTGCTAATTCTTTTTCGGAATAGCTCCAATTTGGATTTTCAAAGTC
>CALMTA010000060.1 GCA_937872505.1 uncultured Neisseriaceae bacterium
CCTTTAATACTAGACATGACTAACTCATCATCTTTTCCTATTGACTCTATATAACAATCTGAGCCTTCTTTACCATAAGTTAAAATTTCTAAATTTCTATAATTTAAATCTTTTATCCACATTGCTGCATAGTCACTCTGCAAGTTTATACACATAACCCCATTTGCTGCTAAGCCATGAAAAATTTCACCTTTAGCTTTAGCAATGCCTAATAAACTTGAAAAAAAACCAATATGTGCTAGCATAACATTATTTATAACTGCAATTGTGGGCATAGCAATGTGTGATAAATAATACATTTCGCCACTATGATTCATACCCATTTCTATAATTGCAACCTTATGCTCCCTAGATAATTTCAATAATGTTAATGGCATTCCCCAATGATTATTTAAGTTACCTTCAGTAGCTAGTACATGTTTATCGCCAAATTCTTGAATACATATGTTTTTTAGCATTTCTTTAACAGTAGTTTTACCATTACTACCAGTAATTGCAATAACCGGAATATCAAAAATTAGTCTATAATAATGGGCTAATTCTCCTAGTGCAATTGTAGTATCTTTAACATAAATTAAATTAGGTATGTCCAAATTAAATTTTTCATTAACTATAAAAGCACAACATCCTTTTTTATGAGCCGAATCTACAAATGAATGCCCGTCTTGATTCTCACCAATAATTGCAACAAATAATACAGAAGCATCAGAGTCTATTGTACGACTATCTATTACTATATCATTTATTAATTGCTGGGGGTTTGCATTTGCAGATAGCTTGCCTCCACACATTCTAGCTACATATTCCAATGATAGATCAATCATTTATTCCCTCACTTTATTTAAAGATTCTTGTGCTACTTCATAATCAGAAAAATGGTGCTTAACCCCATTTATCTCTTGATAAGTTTCGTGTCCCTTACCTGCAATTAATATTATATCATTTGCCGATGCCTTTATTGTTTTTGTAATTGCTAAACGCCTATTAGCTATTACTAAATAATTTTTCTTTTGTGTAATGCCTGCTTCAATCTGCTTAATAATTGCATTAGAATCTTCATTTCTTGGATTATCACTAGTAATGATTACATGATCAGCAAATTTTGTAGCAATTTCCCCCATCAGTGGCCGCTTTTTAGCATCTCTATTGCCACCACAACCGAAAATGCAATATAATTCTCCCCGTAATTCAACTTGCTGTAAAGTTGACAATGCATTTTTTAAAGCATCTGGAGTATGGGCATAATCAATAATAATTAGAGGTTTATTAGGAGTAAAAATTGTATCCATCCGCCCAAAAACTGGCTTTAACTTAGGCAATATATCAGCTATGTTATCCAATGAATAACCATCAGAAATGAGAGTGCCAACAACTGCTAATAAATTATATATATTGAATTTGCCAATTAATTTTACTAAAACATCTCTGCATTTACCCGCATAACATAAGCGAAATGATGTCCCCTGCATGCCTAATTTTATATGTGTAGCTATAACTTTTTTATGATTTTTTTCCGTAAAATTTTTCTCAATACCATAACTAATTACTTTAGTTTTATTTTGTTTAGATAATTCAGCATATAACTTTTTACCATATTTATCATCAACGTTTATTACTGCATTAACTAAATCATTCCAAAAAAATAATTTTCTTTTTGCTTGAAAATAATTACTCATCGTTTTATGATAATCTAAATGGTCCTGAGTTAGGTTAGTAAAAATAGCTGTATTAAAATTTACACCATTTACTCTTCCCTGATCTAATGCATGAGAAGATACTTCCATAGCTACTATTTTACACTTCTCTTGAGCAAACTCAGCTAATAGCTTTTGTAGCGTAATTGGATCTGGAGTAGTCATTGCATAATCCTTTATATTTGGATAAACACCCGCTCCAGTTGTCCCTATTATTGCAGATTTTTTTGATAATAGCATATATGCTTGATTTAACCAATAAGTAATTGATGTTTTCCCATTCGTTCCTGTTACCCCTAACATTTTAATTTTATTAGTTGGATTTTTCATCGCAATAGCAGCTAAAATACCTACATAATATTTTAAGTTTTTTACAGGAAGATTTGGAATATTAAATTTAAACTCATATTTTTCACTTTCCCATAATATAAAAGCTGCATTATTTTTAATTGCAGCTTCAATATAATCTCTACCATCTGTATTTGCACCTGGATATGCACAAAATATGCTCCCTTTTGTCACTTTCCGGCTATCAATAATTAAATCATGCTTAAATAGCAAATCACCCAGCTTATTAATTATCTGGGTAAGTGTTTTATTTTTTATAATGCCATCATTAGAAAACATGATTTTTCTCTTTTATATTAACATTTATTTACTAACCTTATCTGGTTTGACACCTAATAAAGGCAATGCTGAGGCTACTATCTGACTAAATACTGGAGCTGCTACAACTCCCCCAAAATAATTTCCATGAGGCTCATCTAGCATAACAGCTACAATTATCTTTGGATTTTTAGCTGGTGCAAAACCAACAAACGAACCTACATATTTATCAGCATAATATCCATTCTTCTTTGCCTTATGCGCTGTTCCGGTTTTACCTGCAATTGTATATCCATCTACTTGTGCTTTTATACCAGTTCCTCCAGCATCTGAATCAGTTGCCTCCATTAAAATATTTCTCATAATTGCGGCTGTTCTTGATGATATAACTTGCACACATTTTTCATTAGTCGAATTATTAAGAGTATTATTTTTATAAAAGTTTATAGGCAATAAACAACCATCATTAGTAAATAATGTATAAGCACGTGCCATTTGTAATAAACTAACCGATATTGCATAACCAAATGACATTGAAGCTTGATCTAATGGATACCATTTTTTATAAGGAAGTAAAATCCCTTTAGCTTCTCCAGGAAAATTAGTACCAACTTTTTGGCCAAAACCAATATCCGTATCATAAGCCCACAAATCCTTTGGCTTATACATCATTGCAATTTTTGAAACACCAACATCACTTGACTTTTGAATTATTTGTGATACAGATAAGAAATCTGAATCGTGAACATCTCGAATTAATTTAGGACCTATTTTATAAGGTTTAGTAGAAAAAATTGTATTTGCTGTTACTTTTCCATCATTTATCGCTTTTGCTACAATAAAAGGTTTTATTGTTGAACCAGGCTCATAAATATCAATTGCTGCCCTATTCCTTAATTTGTCTAACGATACCCCTACTCTATTATTTGGGTTATATGTAGGAAAATTTGCCATTGCTAATACTTCTCCCGTTTTTGCATCTAACACAATACTTGAACCACCTTTTGCCTTAAAGTTAATTACTTGATTTTTTAAGGCAGAATAGGCAATGTATTGTATACGATTATCTATAGATAATTGAACATTTTGCCCATCTTGAGCCTCTTTAGTTGCACCTACATCTTCCACTACATCACCTTGTCTATCACGTATAATGTGTTGCAAACCATTATGCCCTAATAAAATATTATTATTAGCATATTCTATACCTTCAGCACCCTTATCATCTACATTATTAAAACCAACTACATGAGCGGTCACCTCCCCATTGGGATAAAAACGCTTGAACTCTTGAATGCTATAAACTCCAGGAATAGCCAATTGTTTAATAAGAGCCGCCTGCTGTGGACTAACAGCTCTTTTTATATAAACAAAAGTCCTATGTTTTTCATTTAATTTATTATTTAGTTCAGAAATTTTCATGCCTAATATTTTAGCGAGATCTTTAATCTGTTTTGCTGTTAACTGATCTAATGCACTAGGATCTGCCCAAATTGAGGCAACAGGTGAACTAACCGCTAACGGGTTACCATTTCTATCACTAATTGTTCCGCGCATAGCCGTTATTTCTACATTACGCAAAACTCTTGAATTCATTTGTTCCATTAAAAAATTATTACTAAAAGTATTTAAAAAAATTAAACGTAAAATAATTATTACCGTTAATAATAATGCTATCCAATTAATAAAACTACTTCAAGAACAAAATGAAGATAAATAACGCCGAAAACTACTAACTCGATAAGGAGTATAATTTGATCTAGCATACAGTTTTTGAATTTGATTATTAGCCAGCATATCAATTAACCTCCACAATATGCTTTTTATCAGGTTTAACTAACCCAAATTTATGCAAAGCAAAATCTTGTAATACTAGGTTGGATGAATATGTGCCTTCTTCTAACTGTAATTTTGTAAACTCTTTATTTAACTTATTTGCTTGTGATTGCAATTCTGCAAGTAACGCATATGCGTTTCTTGATTGATAACGAATATTAATCAATCTAAAAGCACTCATTACTACAATACTAAGTAATATTAAGTTAACTAAACGCAATATCATTTAGATTCTTTCCAAACAACGCATTATGCCACTTTTACTTCTTTTATTTTTTGAAATTTCCTCAATACTTGCTCTAATTTTTTTAGCTATAATTCTATATTCTTTTTTAGAATCAGTGCTAACAACCCATTTAGGTAAATTATTACTGGCAAGCTCATTAAATTTATTCTTAACAATTCTATCTTCTAATG
>CALMTA010000061.1 GCA_937872505.1 uncultured Neisseriaceae bacterium
CGCAATTATTGCCTTGAAGGAAGTGTTTTTATGGGAGGCGCAATAACTCAATGGATACGTGATGAACTACACTTTATAAATTATTCAGGAGAAATAGAAGCTCTTGCCACTAGCGTTGCTAATAATGGCGGTGTATATTTAGTACCAGCATTCACAGGTCTGGGGGCGCCATATTGGGATCAATATGCTAGAGGTTCTATCTTTGGCATTACTCGGGGCACTACAAAAGGACATATTGCTCGTGCTGCTATTGAATCAATTGCTTTTCAGGTTGCTGATGTAGTTAAAGCCATGGAACAAGATTCAAAACACCACTTATCATCTTTACGCGTTGATGGCGGAGCTTGTAAAAATAATTTTTTAATGCAGTTTCAAGCAGATATTTTGAATACTATAGTTGAGAGACCTAAATGTTTAGAATTAACTGCCCTAGGTGCTGCTTATCTAGCTGGAATTGCTGTAGGATTTTGGACATCTACAGATACTCTAGAGTCTATATGGCAACTAGATCAAAGTTTTGAACCTCAGATTTCAGAAAATCAAAGAAAGCAAACGTTAGATACTTGGCATGAAGCAATAAATAGATCCAGGGGATGGATAAAATCATGAATAATATTAAAGATAAAAATGACTTTGAAGTAGCTATAATTGGTGGTGGCGCTACTGGTCTTGGTGTAGCAGTTGAAGCTGCTTCACGTGGCTATAAAACTATACTTTTTGAAGCTTACGATTTTGGCAAAGGAACTTCATCTAAATCCACAAAATTAGTGCATGGCGGTCTTAGGTATCTAGCAAATTTAGATTTTAAATTAGTTAAAGAAGGTTTAAAAGAACGATCTTATTTCTTACAAAATGCCCCTCACTTAGCTCATAAACAAACCTTTATTATTCCTTTTTATTCTTATTGGGATAAAATAAAATTTATAATAGGTATTTTTTTATATAATTTTTTAGCTGGCAACAAAAAACTTGGTAAAAGCACTATCTTAAATAAAAAACAAACTTTAATAAAAATACCAACATTACAAGAGAATCGCTTAAAAGGAAGTTTATTATATAATGATGGTCAATTTGATGATGCGAGAGTATTAATTAGCTTATTGCTTACTTTTCAAAACCTAGGCGGTATTGCTTATAATTATCACAATGTAACTAATATTTATAAAGACTCAAACAATAAAATAAATGGATTAAAAGTATTAGATAAATTAAATAATAGAACTTATGAAATTAAATGCAGGGTGCTGATAAATGCTACTGGAATATTTGCAGATAATATTTTAAATTTAGATAACCCGCATTTAAATCATCATAATATTTCGGTATCTCAAGGAACACATCTAGTGTTTGATGCTGATATTTTTCCTTATAAACAAGCATTAACTATAGCAAAAACATCAGATAATAGAATATTATTCGTTATACCATGGCATAATAAAGTAATTATAGGAACTACTGATATTTTAGTAAAAACCCCTGAAGTAGACCCAAAAGCTCATGAAGATGAAATTAATTTTATTTTAGATAATTTTAATAAATACTCCATTAAAAAAGTAAATAAAAATGATATAAAAGCAATATTTACTGGCCAAAGACCTTTAGTAACCCCTAATACAAAAACTAAAAGTGCAAAAATATCTAGAAAACACGAAATTATTTTTAGCAAAAGTAATTTGATTAGTATTGTAGGTGGCAAATGGACTATATATCGCTTAATGGGCGAAGATACTATTAATTTTGCAATAAAACATAATTTACTTAGAAAAAGCAAATCTATATCTAAAAATTTGCCATTATTTGGCTATCTGGAATCTAGTAAAATTCAAGAATATCCTTTAAGTATTTATGGAAGTAATTATAATAAAATTATTGAAATTCAATCTGAAATTCAAAATTATAATAAAATACATCCTAATTTACCTTATTATATTGCTGAAATAATCTATCATGTACGCTATGAAATGGCAAAAACTATTGAAGACACCCTTGCACGAAGAACTAGAGCTTTATTCCTTGATGCAAAAGCAGCCATAGAAGTAGCACCACTAGTAGCTAAATTAATGGCAAAAGAATTAAATAAAGAAAATATTTGGATTGATAAGCAATTAAAAGAATTTTATGAAGTAGCTAAAAATTTTATATAAGTTTTAACAAAGCGCTAAAAGGATTATAAAAAAAACTTCCGACAATCAATCAAATAATAATTATAAATTCAGCTAGATTCCTTAATTTTAAATTACATAACAATAACCAATTACCTGAACTAACTTTAAATTATAGTTCAATATTATTAATATCTTTTATTCTATCTATTTTTTAAATAGTATTACTACTTCTTATTTAACTCAACAATTTAATATGCAACTTGTTTATAATTCAGACTTGTTATTTCCCCTAGAGTTTTTTAATGATTTACAAAATGGAGGAAATATAAAAAATTGATTTTTTCTTTCCTGACTGTGTGTACTTATATCCATTATTTTTAATCATAAAAAACCTTATTATTGGTTTTTAGCAATTTTTTACTGCCAAGCGTTAATGTCTTTCCTTTTAAAATATCTATATATGTCAATTTTTTTAAAGTAAAAACAACATTTAAAAAATATTAATTTATAATAATTATTTCTTAAAAACTAAATAAAATATAATAAATCTAAAATATTATCACAATCGGCTTATATTGGACATCAACAGATATTATAAAAACTATATGGCAAACCTAATTTTATAAATTGAATTTTAATATTTATATAATATGCTTCGTATTAAAATTTTTATATTGTATATATAATAGATATATGGTATAATTATCGTCAGACTCTTACAATTTATAAAACAAATTATTTCATATATTATTAAAAATTAAAATAAGATTATAATTTATATAAAAGGGTATCTATAATGACTCATAAATTTTTTAATTTAAAAAATTTTATAATAAAATTAATATTAGTTTTTTTAATACTATTTGAGCTTGTAGATTGCTCAGGTGGTGGTAGTGGTCACCAAAATAATAAAACAATTTCTTCAATAACAGTTACCCCAGCTAGTGTAAACATTCCTATTGGAGTTATAACACAATTTCAAGCAACCGCTATATATAGTGATAATAGTAAGCAAGATGTTACTAACTTGGTTGCATGGAGTTCTTCTTCACCATCAATAGCAACGGTTAGTAATAGCACTAATAGTTTAGGTGTAGTAACTCCAGTTGCTACAGGAACAACACTTATCACAGCAAATTTAGGTTCAGTTTCAGGTAGTGCTAATTTAACAGTAAATGCGGCAACTTTACAATCTGCAGCAATATCCAGTATTAGTTCGATTATGGTAGCTGGAACAAACCAACAACTAACAGCTATTGGTATTTTTTCAGATGGAAGTAAACAAGATATAACTCTCTCAGTAAAATGGAGTGCGAATGATAATAATTTAGCTTCAATAAGTAATACTCCTGGAAGTGTGGGAGTTTTATCAGCAATTAATATAGGTACAATTATAGTTAATATTTCTTTACCAACAAATATAACTAATAGCTTAAATTCTAACGCTAAATTTAAAAATACTCTAGCTTCTTTAGCAACTTTAAGTATAATATCAAGTAGTTCACCAATAAAATCTATTCAAGTTAGCCCCAGTAATTATAAAATGTACGTTGGAACACAACAACAATACAATGCTGAAGCAATTTTAGAAGATGGTACTCAATATGATGTTACTTCTTCAGTAGTTTGGTCAGAACCAAATAATTTTATAAATAGCCAAGGATATCTTACCGCCAAATTTGCTACAAATACTTCGATTACTGCTACTTTAGGAGCATTATCAGGCAGTACGAATTTGACAGTAGTTTCAGCAAGTTTACAATCTATAGCAATATCACCAATTAATCCAACTGTAGGTATTGGTATTCCTCTACAATTCACAGCTACAGGTACTTTTTCAGATGGCGGTTCCCAAGATATTACAGCAGAAGCAACATGGTTTTCATCCGATACAAAAATAGCAACAATAAATAATCCATTTACTAGTAGTGGCATAACCACTCCATTGACAGTAGGATCAACAAACATCACTGCTTCTTTAAATGGTGTAACTAGTTTTTCAACGACTTTAAATGTGGTTCCTAAAACTTTAGATTCAATTCAAATATCGCCAACAAATGCAACAATACCTTTAGGAGTAAAGCAACAATTTACAGCTACTGGAATTTATTCTGACGGTAGTACTGAAGATATTACAAATCAAGCAACA
>CALMTA010000062.1 GCA_937872505.1 uncultured Neisseriaceae bacterium
TTGCCATACTTTATCTTGAGTTATATTTTTATTATTTAATACCTCTAAAGGACAGCATGGTATTAATCCACTGCAATGTGCTAATAAATCTATAATTTGAATTTCTGATTTTTTAGAATCATTAATAAACCAAATATCAGGTAAATATTTCTTAATTGGATCATGTAAATTAAGTTGTTTATTATAAATTAAATACATTATTGCCGGAGTAGTTGCAATTACTTTCGTTAAAGAAGCTAAATCAAAATAATTATCAATTTGAGTTTTAGGGCTTGATAAATCATAAGTGTGATTACCAAAAGCAAATTCTAAATCAATGCCTTTATTATTCCCACTAATTAATACTCCTCCTGGGAAAGCTTTTTCTTCAATGGCATTTTGTGCTACTAAATTTAATAATTTAAAATCCATAAGATATATTAATACCTTTAACATATTTTATCTTACATTTTTAAATAGTTGAGTAATATTTTCTAAATTTTTACCATTAGTATCCGGTAAAAATAAAATAGGAATTATTCCATAAATTAGACTAAATATAGCACAAGAAAAAAAGATAGCCCCCATGCCATAAATAGAACCTAAGTAAAGAAATAAAGAAGAAATTAAAAAGCCAGCTAATGAATTTATAAAGCCTGCAATTGCAATTCCTTGACTTCTAACTGGCATAGGTAAATATTCTGAAAACACTAGCCAGATTATTATACCAGGGCCTACTGCATAAGCTGTAATAAAACACATCAAGCCTATAATTAAAACTATAGAAGATTGTATTTTAGTATAAAAGTTAAAAGCAATAATAGCATGTGATATAGCGATTAAAATTCCACAATATCCTAAAAGTAGATTACGGGGAAATTTATCTATAATCTTTAAACCTACGCCTGTGCCTAAAACATTTACTAATGTAATTCCTATACTACTTAGTAGTGCTGCGTTTTTTGTAAATCCTGCTTGACTAATTAAAATTGTACTTGTTTGCAAAATAGCATTTATACCTGTTAATTGATGAAGGCATGTAATTATAATAACTAATAATAAAGGTTTAAGATATTTTAGTTGAAAAATATTTGCGCTTTGTTCTAAAGCATGACTTTCTTGCCAAAATTTTATTATATTATCAATCTCTAAATCTGTATGCGTGATTTTTAACGCTTTTTTTGCCTCTTTAATAAATCCATTTCTATAAAGCCATCTTGGAGAGCATGGTAAATTATATATAACTAAAATAAATGTTATAGTTAAAAAAAATAAAACTATAAAACTAATTTTCCAGTTTATATAATATAAATACATACCAACAATGTTAGCTAATAATAATCCAATTGTAAAACTTAGTTGATATAGTGCAGTTAAACTGCCACGAGTTTTATCATTAGCAATTTCTACAATATATAAAGAAGTGGTAGCCATTAATAAACCGCTGCCTACCCCTTGAAAAAATCTACCTATTAAAATATAATTAATTGAATAAGAAATTATTATAAAAAATGAACCTATAGCAAAAATACATGAAGCAAATATTAAAGTTTTTCTTCTGCCATATATATCGTTTAAGAAAGCCATAAGAAATTTTGCTATCATTACTCCAGCAAAAACTAGACCAGCAAGAAAAGAAATTATTTTATCTGTTGCAGTATATTGAGTTTTTATTAAAGGTAAGGCACTTGCAATTATACTAATATTATAACCAAAAGTAACACCACCTAAAATTATAAATATTATTAAAAGATAGTAATTAAAAACTTTATTAAATTTATCCATAATATTTATAAAATCCCCTAAAATAAATTTTCAGTTATAATTTAATACGCTTGAATTTAAATTCAGGTGTTGATTTTACTATAAGCATAATATAGGACTAAAACCAACTAGAACCAAAAGTTTTCAGTATCGCTAAAAATGAGCCAGTTTTATTATAACTAATTTGTTTTAAAGCTTTAGTTGGATTATATCAAAATTATAATTTTATTTGCTCTTAAAAGTAATATAACGTTATTTTGGGCTTTTTGAGATATCTAGAGCTGTTAATGATACTTTAGTAGCAATGACCAGATCTCAAAATATTATTTCAAAAGAATGCATTTTGTTTCAATTTGATATGTTACATAATCAATATCTTCTTCATAATCCGCATTTTTGAAATAAACATAATCATTAACATAGTTACTGTCTTGGTCAAACATTTTTCCAAAATGAAATACAACTCTAATAAAACTTTAGATATTCTTGACCTCATATGTTCAACTAAAACTAAATCATTAAATACTCTCATCAACACTTTATTTTGTGAAACTGAAAAACCCACAAAGAATTCCTCCAAATCAAACTTTGCTGGAATTATTCCTGCCGATGTAATTTCTAACCTATCGGTAAACAACTCAGATTTTGGAAGTATTTCATGAGTATAACCTTTATGAATAATTGTATTATTTAGTTGCTTTTACTAAACAGCAGCAACCATATTCATTGTACCATTAAGCATTATAGCATATGGTCAAATATGCTACATTAAATTTAAAAATTACAATATTACAAATATTCTTTGAGATTTTCTTTAATAAATTACCTATGATGTATAAAATATTTAATATACTAAAAAATATCATTATAATTATAAATAACTAAACTTTAGGTAAAAATGTTAATTAATACCCCATAATCAATCACTTTTATCTGACTTAATCTATTTTTTCTTTTATATCCAATCCACTTGTTCTGTTAAATAGACAAAAATGTTACTTTTAATTAAAATACTTGAAGCATTAAAATGTTGGCTTTTATTATTCTAATAATAAAAGTATTTTACAATCAATTTATAAAGCTTTCTTATAAAGGTGCTAAGAAATGAATATATCTGGGATTAAAATAAATTCTTATTCTAAATCAAATAATAACATCACGAATTCAACTATTCAAGAGAATAGAACATTTGAAATATCATCAATATTGGAAAAATTAGAAAAATTTCCTCAAAGGTTTGATGAAACCAAAAACACTTACGGGTTTAATTGTGCAACCAAAAATGAATTAAGGCTATTAAAAGAAATTCGTTTAGAATTAAGTAAAATATTGAAGTCTTTGCCAGAGGAAAATTTGATTGAAGAATTGGTAAATACTAATAATTTTGATAAGAAAAACAATACGCTTTTCTATAAAGCTATGAACGATTTGCAGAAAGTTGCTTATCTACATAATCAATTAAAAGATATTGAAAATGTAAATGAAGATATTGAGTTTCCTGATATTATGACTAGTGCTTCATCAAAAGGATATCTTAAATCTTATAACAAAAAAGGTATAACTATCGATCCGTATGATTACCGCGGGCTTGATAATGAGATAGATTCCAGCTTTCTATTATACCGAAAACTAGAAAGTGGTAACCAAATTTTATACAGATTTGTTGGTAATAATGCTGCAGATAATATGAAGCAAAGTGTTACTGAATTATTGGATAATAAACTAACTAATAGTAAACAAAATCCTGATAATCTATTTGTTGTAGCTATTGAGGTTAGTGATCAAACATATACTGAACCATATATTTTTAAAATAAAAAATGGTGAAGTAACCCAGTTATTACGTAGCAATTCAAAGCATAATCATTGTTATGTAGAATTAAAGTTTATTCCTAATGATAATCAAATGATTAAAAATGCTTTTTATGTAACCCATGATGGAGCATGTAGCAAGTATTCTGATTATGCTTTAAATCTTTTTGCTTGTGAAATGGAAAAATATGATAATGATTCTACTAAAGCATTTGATTCAATATTTTCAATAAGCAACAATAATCCCGACGAAATTGAAATTGAGAAAGTATTATTATTGGCTAATTTTGGCTATGATGCTACTAGAATAAAATTGCCACAATGCAAAACTGATAGTCAATATTTTCAAAATACTAACTTAGACCAATATAACCCCATATTTTTATATAAGAAAAAGGTACCAAATGATGATAAAAAACCATTAGCAATAATGGATAAACGAATTACTAAAATTTATATAACTTCTAAAAAGAAACTTTTTAATGAGCTTATAGAAATTTTAAACAATAATCCTCAAATAATTGCTAATATTCAAAGGCTAGGTATAGGTGGAGATTTTAGAAATAACAACATTGAAAAATTAAATAATCATAAAGATCTTTATAGCATGAGGGTTAATCACAAATGCAGAATTTTATTCACTATAAAAAATAATGACATTATACTATTAAAATATGATTCAGAGCATAAATATAATAAAGCCATCAATAAAATTGAAAATATTAAAGCTAATATCCAAAAACATCCCGCAGGAGAATATGGTTTATCCAGCTTTGAAGTAATTTTTGATAATGACGATATTAAACAAGAGTTACATTATATTAATGATAAATGTATGGTTTTTGATACTATAAATCAAGGTAAATTTTTAAACAGCACATATCCATTAATGTTAATTGGAAACGCAGGAACTGGAAAAACTGTTCTTTTAATTCAATCAATTATTCAACAAATAGAAAAAGCTATAATAAATAAACATGATATTCCGTTTATCTTGTATGTAACAAAATCAAAAAGATTAGTTGATGAATGCACAAGAGGGGTATTTGAACATTTTAAAGAATATTCAGAATTTGATGAAATAAAGAAACATGTTCACATTCAAGTATATGATGAGTTAATAAAGAATATACTTGTTAAAAATAATGATTGGATGTATGTAAATGAAGACTATTTTTATTCATGGATGGAACAGCAAGATAAGAATGTAAAGAAAATTTATGATATTAAAACATTATATAATGAATGTAAAACTATTCATACTTGTTCCTTAAATAATAATAGAAGCCTATCTGATTTATATAATGAAGTTGGTACTCTTCATAGCTCTATTGATAATTCAAAGAGATCGTATGTATTTAAATTATATAAAGATTATATAAACCATCTAAGTAAAAATAAAAAAATTGATCCTGCGTTTCATGATCACAATAGTATTAAATTTGAGCATATCAATAAATATTTAGTTATGATTGATGAATCTCAAGACTTCTCTGGATTTCAACTTAATTCCTTAATTAAATTAGCCGTCATTATTGATAAAAAAGCACAAGTTTGTATATGCATTAATGGTAATCAATGTTTAGATAATTCAAATCCATATATTGATACTGTATTATTTGATAATAATCTTCAAAATATAAAACAAATAACTTTAGATAAAAGTTATAGAAACCCAATAGAAATCAATAGGTTGGCCAATGATATTTTAGCCATTAAAACATGTTTATTAGGTGGAAATCCAGATAAGAAATTTAGTCCTAGCCCAATTAATACCACTGAATCAATAAATCATAAAGGCGGCATTTATATTGATATAAATAATTCTATATGTTCAGAAGAGTTAAAAAATATAGCTATAAATCACAATTCAGTAGTTTTAGTTTTTGATGAATTGCAAAAGAAATCTGCAAAAGAATATTTTGGAAAGGATATATACATTTTTACTATTGCTGAATTTAAAGGTTCTGAATTTAGCAATGTTATATTATTTAATGTTTTTAATATGCCAGATTCAATAGATAAACAAGAGTTAGCTAAGTTGTTAAAAGAACCTAAATTAATTTATAAAGAACATGGATTAAAAAATAAAGAGATAACTACAGGCATTCAAGAACAAATAATTTTTTTCAATAAACTATATGTAGCTATTACTAGAGCAACAAAAAATTTAATTATACATGAAGAAAAACCAAATTTACTTACTAAATATATCGAACACTCATATCATGCTAATACTAAAATCTTGCTCAATGAGCAAATTAACCAAAAAAATAAATTAGTAGAAATCTTTAATCTTTTCTCTTTTGATACAACTTGTTTAAGAGAAGAAAATCTTGAAATTAGTTGTAAGCATATTTATGATATTTATACAGCAAATAAAGATAAGATTGAAATTAAAGATCTAGTAATAAATAATTTATTGATATTGTTGCAAAATCTCTATACATCAGGTAAAGATAATTCAGAACAATTAAATAAGGTATATGATTTAATATGCCAAGTATGTTTTGATGATCAAATTGAAATGATTAAGCTTTATAAAAAGATTGCAACTAGCACAGACAATGAAGTTTTCAAATATTTTAAAACTAAATTAGATATTTTAAGCAATAAATTTATTGCTTATTATAATAATAATAAAATAAACTTTGAAAATCTAACACTAGCAAAATTAAATGATAATACATTTCTTCTAAACAAACAAAATGATATTTATGAGGGTTTTTCAAATGATGGTCTGTTTATTTATTCTGGAACAGTAGATAATATCAATGATCTTGAGAAAATATCTGGAAGTGGTAAATGTGTATGTTTAACTAATTTTACATCATTTGAGGGAAAATGGCAAGGTAAATACTATATTAATGGCAAACTAACTACTGCAAAAGGTGATGTTTATGTGGGTGAGTTTAAAGATGATAAAAAAAATGGTCAAGGCAAACTAACTACTGCAAAAGGTGGTGTTTATGTGGGTGAGTTTAAAGATGATAAAGGCAATGGTCAAGGCAAACTAACTTTTGCAAATGGCAATGTTTATGAAGGTGAGTTTAAAGATAATAAAAGCAATGGTCAAGGCAAATTAACTTTTGCAGACGGTAGTGTTTTTGAAGGTGAGTTTAAAGATAACAAAAGAAATGGTCAAGGCAAGCTAATTTCTGCAAAAGGTGGTGTTTATGTGGGTGAGTTTAAAGATAATAAAAGCAATGGTCAAGGCAAATTAACTTTTGCAGACG
>CALMTA010000063.1 GCA_937872505.1 uncultured Neisseriaceae bacterium
CTAAAGGCATTGTGGTCTCTGTATCAGATGGAATTGTACGTATTTATGGATTATCTGCAGTAATGCAAGGTGAAATGATCCAGTTTCCAGGCAATGTATATGGTATGGCAATGAATTTAGAGCGGGATTCTGTAGGGGCTATTATTTTAGGCGATTATGAACATATTACTGAGGGTGATATTGTTACTTGTACAGGAAAAATTTTAGAAGTTCCTGTTGGGCGAGAATTGGTAGGGCGTGTAGTAGATGCATTAGGAAGACCTATTGATGGAAAAGGTCCTATCAATAATAAATATACTGCGCCTATTGAGAAAGTTGCTCCAGGGGTAATAGCACGAAAATCAGTTAGTCAGCCTTTACAAACAGGATTAAAAGCAATAGATGCTATGGTCCCGATTGGTCGTGGTCAAAGGGAATTAATTATTGGTGATAGGCAGACTGGTAAAACAGCAGTAGCTATTGATACTATAATTAACCAGAAGGAAAATGGAGTTATCTGTATTTATGTTGCTATAGGGCAAAAAGCTTCTTCAATTGCTAATGTAGTACGTAAATTAGAAGAATACGGGGCAATGAAACACACTATAGTTGTTGTTGCCTCAGCTGCTGAAGCACCAGCTTTGCAATTTATTGCACCATATGCAGGATGTTCAATGGGAGAATATTTTAGAGATCGTGGAGAAGATGCTTTGATTGTTTATGATGATTTATCAAAACAAGCGGTAGCTTATAGACAGATTTCATTATTATTACGTCGTCCTCCTGGTCGAGAAGCTTATCCTGGAGATGTATTTTATTTACATTCACGTTTATTGGAACGAGCAGCTAGGGTTAATGAAGAATATGTTGAAAAATTTACTGAAGGTAAAATTAAAGGGAAGACAGGTTCATTAACAGCATTACCAATTATTGAAACTCAAGCAGGTGATGTATCTGCATTTGTACCAACAAATGTAATTTCAATTACCGATGGTCAAATTTTTCTTGAAACTGATTTATTTAATTCAGGAATTAGACCAGCTATTAATCCGGGAATTTCAGTATCTCGTGTAGGTGGAGCAGCACAAACAAAAATTATAAAAAAACTGGGCGGAGGTATTAGACTTGCTTTAGCACAATATAGGGAGCTTGCAGCATTTGCACAGTTTGCATCTGATTTAGATGAAGCAACTAGAAATCAATTAAACCATGGACGAATTGTAACTGAATTAATGAAGCAAAAACAATATTCTCCATTATCAGTTTCAGAAATGGCAATTACATTATATGCGGTAAATAATGGTTATTATAGTGATATTCCTGTTAATAAAGCATTAGCTTTTGAAAGGGAGTTTTTAGATTATATTCGTACTAACTCGCCAAATGTATTAAGTAATATAGAAAAAACTAATGATTTATCTAAAGCAGATGAAGAAATTATAAAAAAATCATTAGTAGAATTTAAAAATATTTTTTTAGTCAAATAAGAATATTACTAGAGGTGGTTTTTAATGTCTGCAGCAAAAGAGATTCGTAGTAAGATAAAAAGCGTGCAAAATACGCAAAAAATTACTAAAGCGATGCAAATGGTAGCAACTTCTAAAATGCGTAAAACCCAAGAGAGAATGAAGGCTGCAAGGCCATACGCTGATAATATTAGACGGGTAATGGCTCATTTAGCACAAGTAAATCCATTTGCTAAA
>CALMTA010000064.1 GCA_937872505.1 uncultured Neisseriaceae bacterium
TTTAAAACTCTTTTTATCTGAAAATTTTGCCACAAGTTTAGATTTTATTACTTAATTAAATATAATTAATATTTAATATTAATATCTTTTTATTTAACCGCGATTATAGGGAATTTACGGGAAATATTTTATGAATATAAGTTTGAATAAACGTTTATATTTATTTGCTTTAGCATTGGTTATTTATGAATTTACCATGTATGCCGCTAATGATATGATTATGCCAGCTATGCCAAAAATTGTAAATGAGTTTAAAGTATCTGTTAACTATATAGCGCTTACAATGATTGTTTATATGTTAGGTAATTCGCTATTACAACTTTTTTTAGGACCATTCTCAGCTAGATTTGGCAATCGCAAAATTATTATTTTAGGTAATATAAGTTTTTTAATATTTACTATTTTATTAGCTTTTACTATAAACATTAATATGTTTTTATTTTTTCGCTTATTGCAAGGAACAGGATTAGCTTTTATTGCTATGGGTTATGTTTTAATTCATGATAATTTTAATGATGAGGTAGCAGTTAAAGTTACATCATTAATGGCAAATATTAGCATTTTAGCACCAGTAATTGGTCCTGTAATAGGTGGTGTTATTTCTAATCATGCATCCTGGAGGTACGTATTTATTTGTAGTGGCATTACAGGAATTATTTCATTAATTGGTTTAATAAAATATACACCACAAAATAAAAGTGTGTTAAAAAAACTTAATTTTAAAAAGGTGGTGCATAATTATTGGCAAATTTTATTATTACCTAAATTTTTATTGGGTAGTTTTGCTATTAGTTTAAGTATTTTACCCATCCTGCTCTGGATTGCAATTTCCCCTACTATTATAATGCATACTTTGAATTTAAGCGTTAATAAATATATGATATATCAAGTAATTGCTACAAGTGGATTTTTAGCTAGCTCTTTGGTTACGCAGTTTGTTGCAGGAAGGGTAGCTATTACTAAAATAATTAGGATGGGTGCTATATTATCAATACTGAGTTTAGTTATTGGTTTTATTTTTTATGCTGTTTACCAGTTGTGCCAAGGACGAGTTAC
>CALMTA010000065.1 GCA_937872505.1 uncultured Neisseriaceae bacterium
AGGCGGGTACAACACGGGATAGTATTAGTATTTCTTTTGAAAAATATGAAAAAAAATATACAATAATTGATACGGCAGGTATAAGGCGCAAAGGTAAGGTTGTAGATAAAATAGAAAAGTTTTCTATTTTAAAATCAATGCAGTCAATTAGTGATGCAAATGTTGTGGTATTGGTTTTAGATGCTCATTTAGATATTGCAGAACAAGATGCTACAATTGTCGGTTACGCATTAGATGCGGGAAAATCTATAGTAGTTGCAATTAATAAATGGGATAATTTATCAGAAGATGAGCGTGTTAAAATAAAAGCTGACTTAAAAAGAAAGTTGCATTTTTTAGATTTTGCTCAATTTAATTACATTTCAGCATTACATAAAAAAGGTATTGGTGAGCTTATAAAATCTATTAACCAAGCATTTGAATCAGCATTTATTAAAATGGCTACGCCACAATTAACGCGTATAGTGAATGAAGCTGTTAATAGACAGCAGCCTGCATATAAAGGTGGGGTTAGACCTAAATTACGTTATGCACATCAAGGTGGTTCAAATCCACCAATTGTTATAATTCATGGAAATAATGTAGAAAATATAAGTAAATCGTATACTAAGTATTTAGAAAGATCATTACGTAAAGTTTTAAATTTAGTTGGGACTCCACTTAGAATTGAATATAAAAATAGTAATAATCCTTATAAATCACAGGATAAGAAATAAAATTATAGTGTACAGACTACAATTTTTTAAGGGTATAAACTATGCTAGAAAAAATATTGCCACTACAAGAATCTTATTTGACTGTATTACATAAAGAGGAAATTCCAGTTTCAATATATTTAATTAATGGTATAAAGCTCTCGGGTATTATTGCATCTTTTGATCAATTTATTGTTTTATTACGTGATAGTAATAGTAAAATAAATCAGTTAATATATAAACATGCTATTTCTACTATTGTTCCTACGAAGCCATTTGATTTTGAGAATGAAAAAGTATGAATTTTAGACAGAATATTAAAAATTTTGTAAAAAAAAATCAATCTAGGGGTAATATAGACAGTTTAGTAAATAAAATAAATAATAAAATAGCTAAAATATTAGGGAAAAAATGTAATTCAAAAAATAGTTTTAATGGCCAAAATAATAAAGTAAAAATAAAGAATTGGATTTTTAGTTTAACAATCATTTTTCTATTGATATTTCTATGGGCTATTACAGGTTTTTATTACTTATCAGATAATCAGTATGGCGTAGTTATTAGAAATGGAAAAATTGATAGAGTAGTTAAAGGTATTAAGTTTGGTTTTAATGCACCTTATCCAATTGATCAGCTCTATTTAATTAATGCTGCAGTTAGTGAAAATATCCACATAGGTAAAGCATCTTTTGATGATGCAGATTATGTTATTTTATCAAAAGATTTAAAGCCATTTGAATTTACTGCTAATTTCACTTATCAAATTATTGAACCTAAAGCTTTATTTTTATCTATTTTACAAAATGAGAATAAAATAATAGAAATAGTTAAATGCAAAATGAGAATAGCAATTAGGCAATATATAGCTAGCAAGATAGAGAGTGAGTTATTAGATGCGAACTTGATTGTAACGGCAAATGAAATAAGGTATAAATTAAACCAAGATTTATTAAATTATGGAATAAAAATTAATAAACTGGATATTGAATCTTTAAATAAATTTAAAACTAATACTTTAACAAAAAACGCTAACAAACCTATAGATGTACCTATAGTAAATAAGTTATTATGGGCTGCGAACGAATATCATCAAAACCAAATTGCTCTTACAAAAGTAAATATTGATAAATTTAATAAATTATTACTTCAATATCAACAAAATCCCCAAAATATTATAGAACAGATGTATTATGATATGCTGTTATCAATTCCTTCTAATATGCAGGATAATTATGCTTTATTAAATTTAAGTTTATCAGAACTTTTTTCATTATCTAATCAAGATGAACAAAAAGAAGAGATAAGAAAAAATTTAAATTTAAGAGATTCATCAAGAGTAGTTAAGCGTTATCGTGATATTTAATATAAAAAGTTATACTTTGAAAGAAGAATAAATGAGAAAAATAGTTATATTAGGGCTATTCTTATTAATATTTGTTATTAGTGGAGTATTTACAGTTGATGAAAGAGAGAATGTTGTTTTAACTGATTATCGTAATAATCATATAGTATATGCAAAAGGCATACATTTTGCATTGCCTTTAATAAATCATATTAATTACATATTTATGAATCAAAGAAATTTTTTATTTGAGATATCTAAACAATTAACAACAAAAGAGTTAAATCAAATCAAATTAAATATCTTAGTTAATTGGCATGTAGTTAATCCTATTACATATTTGAGTGTTGTAAAAAAATATGGTTCAACTGAATTTAATAATATATTAGCTAAGGAATTAATTTTAAAAGTAGAGTCTTTTGTTTCTTCAAATACTTTAAATCATATAAATCAAAAAAGAGAAATAAATAATATGCCGATTCAATTAGATAATTTAGGTATTATTGTTGAGAAATTAGAAATAGAAAATTTATCTTTATTACCACCCCCTGAATTATCAAGTGGATCTTCAAGTGTTAATAATAAACAAAAATTAATTAAAGATGCATATTATCAAGCACAGCAAATTAAAACTGATACTCAGGTAGAAGAAGCTAAATTATACAGTCAAATTAAAAATAAAAATCCAAAATTTTATGATTATTTTCGTAAAATAGAAATTTATAAAGCATCTGCTAAATCGCGAAGTGAAGTACCATCATTAAAACAGTTATATAATTAAGATTTAAGGATAATAATGGATAAGGAAATTTTAATTTTAGGAGCTAATGGGCAATTAGGTTCTGATTTATATCAAGAATGCATTAACAAAAAATTATCAGTTTTGGCATGGAGTCGTCAAGATTATGATATTTTACATGATAATATTACAGAAAAACTATCAGGTTATAATTTTAAATATATATTAAATTGTATTGCTATAACTAATGTCGATGGTTGTGAAGATAACCCTGATTTAACTTTTAATGTTAACACAAATTTTGCCTATTTTTTAGCAAAGTATTGTCATGAAAAAAATATAATACTTTTTCATATTTCCACAGATTATGTTTTCGATGGAAAAACAAATATACCTTATTCAGAAACTGATCGTGAATCTCCTTTAAATATATATGGTTTGTCTAAATTTGCAGGAGAAATAGCTATAAAAAATTACCATGATAAATATTTTATTTTTAGAGTATCTGCATTATTTGGTAGAGCTGGAGCTTCAGGTAAAGGTGGAAACTTTATTACAACAATGCAAAGATTAGCCAAAGAATTAGAGCAAGTGGGAGTAATAGCAGATCAAATTACTTGTCCTACAGCAACTGTATCAGTAGCTAAATGTATATTATCATTTATAGAGCAAGGAGTAGAAGATTATGGAATTTATAATTGTGTAAGTAGCAATTATTGCAGCTGGTTTGATTTTGCTCATGAGATTTTCCTTTTATCTGGTTTAGATGAGAAAAAGATAGTTCCTAAAACTTTTACTACCTATAAATTTAAAGCTCACAGACCAAAATTTTCTGCATTATCTATAAATAAACTTCAACGATATTATAAAATGCCCACTTGGCAAGAAGGTTTAAAATATTATTTTGCTAAATAACTAATTTATAGTTTGAATTTAGCCAATCGCGAACTCCTCCAGCCATTGAAGTAACATTTAAATAGCCCATTTTTTGTAAATTATATGCTGATAATATTGAACGATAACCACCGCCGCAATAGAGAATAATTTCGTGGTTTTTATCGGGAATAGTTTGTTCTATATCTCGTTCAATTATGCCTCTTGCTAAATGTATGGCATTAGGAACATGCCCTTGTGCCCATTCATGATCTTCTCTTACATCGATTAAGGTAAAATTATTGTTGTTTTCTAATTTTTGTTTAACTGTATCAACATCAATTTCTTTTACATATGGTCTACATTCTTCGACTAAAGTTAAAAAATTATTATTATGTTGCATAAATTTGTTTCCTAAAATAAATTTAAAATTTTAATTTTAGTCAGAAGATTTTCAATTGCCATTCCTCTATGACTAATTTGATTTTTAATACTTGGTTCTAATTGAGCTAAAGTTTTTTTATAGTCTGGCAAGAAGAAATGAGGGTCATAACCAAAGCCATTATCGCCATTAGCTTTTTCTATAATGATTCCATTAAGAAATCCATCGGCAATTAATGGTTGTGGATCTAATTCATAACGAATTAAAACTAGGGTACAATAAAAATAAGCTTTTTGATCATTTAAATTACTTTTAAAATCTACTCCTGATTTATATAATTCATTAATAAGTTTTTGGTTATTTGTAATATTATTGCTATTATAGCCTGCATATCGTGCAGAATAAATTCCAGGAGCGCCATTTAATTTTAATACGCAAAGCCCTGAATCATCAGCTAATGCAGGCAGTTTAGTATGTTTACTACAATGACGAGCTTTATGTAGGGAATTTTCAATAAATGTGTTGTATGGCTCATCAACTTCAGGAATATTTAAACTTTTCTGAGGAATAATTTTAACTCCAATTTTATTAAATATTTCAGTAAATCCATAAAAAAATATATCTTCAATATTTTTCGGC